>JALYMS010000331.1 GCA_030773535.1 Actinomycetota bacterium
CTCCTCCGGCAGCGGCTGCCGCCGACCCGGCGCCACCTCCTTCGAGCGACCCCTCCGCCTGGGGCCGCGTGGACGAGGACGGCACGGTGTACGTCCGCACCGCCGAGGGTGAGCGGGCCGTCGGGTCGTGGCAGGCCGGGGAGCCCGGCGCCGGGCTCGCGCACTACGGACGCCGCTTCGACGACCTCGCCACGGAGGTATCGTTGCTGGAGGCGCGGCTGCAGGCGCACACCGGCAATCCCGGGGACATCAAGAACAAGGCGCAGGCCCTGGCCGACACCATCCCGACGGCCGCCGCGGTGGGGGACCTCGAGGGGCTGGCGGAGCGGGCCCGCGCGATGGTGCGGACGGCCGACTCAGCCGCCGCGCAATCCCGCGCGGAGAAGCAGGCCGCCCGCGCCGCCCAGATCGCGCGCAAGGAGGCCCTCGCCGCGGAGGCCGAGCAGATCGCCGCTGAGTCGATGGCCTGGAAGGCCTCCGGTGACCGCCTCAAGGCGATCGTCGAGGAGTGGAAGACGATCCGCGGCATCGACCGCAAGACCGACGAGGCCCTGTGGACCCGCTTCGCGGCGGCCCGGGACGCCTTCGGCCGCCGGCGCGGCACCCACTTCGCCGCGCTCGACGCCCAGCGGGGGGAGGCACGCGCCGCCAAGCAGGGACTCATCGCCGAGGCCGAGAAGCTCGCGACCTCCACCGACTGGGGCCCGACGAGCGCGGCGATGCGCTCCCTCATGGACCGCTGGAAGGCCGTGCCGCGTACCGGACGCGAGGGCGACGACGACCTGTGGACGAAGTTCCGGGCGGCGCAAGACGTGTTCTTCAACGCGCGCGCGGAGTCGGACAAGAAGCGCACCAGTGAGGAGCAGGCCAACCAGCAGCGCAAGGAGGAGCTGCTGGCCGAGGCCGAGAAGCTCGACCCCTCCACCGACCTGCGCGGAGCGCAGAACGCCCTGCGGAAGCTGCAGGAGCGCTACGACGCGATCGGGCACGTCCCGCGCGGTGCCATGCGGGCACTGGAGGACCGGATGCAGGCCGTCGAGCAGAAGATCCGGGGCGCCGCGGACTCCACCCGGACCCGCACGGCGCCGGAGAACCCCATGGTCACCTCGATGCGCGCGGCGGTGACCAAGGCCGAGGAACAGCTGGCCAAGGCCGAGGCCGCCGGCGACCGCAAGCGGGTCGAGGAGGCGAAGGCGAACCTGGCCACCCGTCGGCGGTGGCTCACCGAGGCGGAGAAGAGCGCCGGACGGCGCTGATCCGGCAGCCGGGTCAGCAACCCCCGACCGGGGCGAGTCCGGCCGGGGCAGCCGGGGCACCGATCCGGGGCATGCCGAGCAGGACGCCGGGCGTGGTGGGGCGCATGCCCGCCTCGGCTGCGTCCCCGGCGCGGGTTCGCCGGTGCGACAGCAGGGCGCCGTCGGCGACGAGGAAGTGCGGCTTGGCCTCGGTGACGACGGTCTCCACCACGTCGCCCGGCCGGACCCCGTCCGCCGCCGTGAAGTGCACGAGCCGGCCGTCGCGGGCCCGGCCGGACAGTCGGCCGGTGCGGGCATCCTTGCTGCCCTCCCCCGCCGCGACCAGCAGCTCCACCTTCCGTCCGACCAGCGCACGGTTCTCCGCCCAGCCGATCTCCTCCTGGAGGGCGGTCAGTCGCAGGTAGCGCTCCTGGACCACGTCCTTGGGCAGCTGCCCGGCCATCTCCGCGGCGGGAGTGCCCGGCCGCTTGGAGTACTGGAACGTGAACGCGCCGGCGAACCGGGCGGCCCGGACCACCTCGAGGGTCTGCTGGAAGTCGGCCTCGGTCTCGCCCGGGAACCCGACGATGATGTCGGTGGTGATTGCCGCGTCGGGCATCGCCGCCCGCACCCGGTCGATGATCCCGAGGTAGCGCTCCTGTCGGTACCCGCGGCGCATCCGGCGCAGCACCTCGTCGGAGCCGGACTGCAGCGGCATGTGCAGCTGAGGGCAGACTGCCGGCGTCTCGGCCATCGCCTCGATGACGTCGTCGGTGAACTCCCGTGGGTGCGGGCTGGTGAAGCGGACGCGCTCCAGTCCCTCGATGCGACCGGTCGCCCGGAGCAGTTCGGGGAAGGCGCCGCGGTCCCGGAACTCGACGCCGTAGGCGTTCACGTTCTGCCCCAGCAGGGTCACCTCGAGTACGCCCTGCTCGACCAGCGCCTGCACCTCGGCGAGGATTTCGCCCGGCCGGCGGTCCTTCTCCTTGCCGCGCAGCGCCGGGACGATGCAGAACGTGCAGGTGTTGTTGCACCCGACGCTGATCGACACCCAGCCGGAGTAGGCGGAGTCCCGACGGGCGGGCAGCGTGGACGGGAAGACCTCGAGGGACTCGAGGATCTCCACCTGCGCCTGCGCGTTGTGGCGGGCCCGGTCGAGCAGCGCCGGCAGGGAGCCGACGTTGTGCGTGCCGAAGACCACGTCTACCCAGGGGGCCCGGCGGACGATGTCGCCGCGGTCCTTCTGCGCGAGGCAGCCGCCGACGGCGATCTGCATGCCGGGGTGGGCGGCCTTCACCGGGCGCAGGTGGCCGAGGTTCCCGTAGAGCCGGTTGTCGGCGTTTTCCCGGACGGCGCAGGTGTTGAGGACGACGACGTCGGCGTCCTCCCCCTCGGCGGCGGCGGCGTAGCCGGCCTCCTCGAGCAGCCCGGAGAGCCGCTCGGAGTCGTGCACGTTCATCTGGCACCCGTA
>JALYMS010000332.1 GCA_030773535.1 Actinomycetota bacterium
CCCGGGGCGGGGCGGAGGGGGCCGACGGCCCTCCCCCGCCCCCTGGGCTCCCTCAGACTCCGGTGCCCGGCCGGCCCTCGTCGTCGCGACGCTGCTCCTCGGACCCCGTGGTGGCAGCCGGGCTCCCGGCGAGGGGGCCACCGGCCATGGGCGGGCCCAACGGCGGGACGGTGTCGGTCACCTCGGCCGTCCCGGCAAGAGGGCCACCGGCCATGGGCGGGCCCAACGGCGGGACAGTGTCGGTCACCTCGACCGTCGCCGCCGGCGACGGCGGCGGTGCCACGACCGGGGTCTCGACCACCTCCACCGTCTCCACCGGCGGCAAAGTCTCCACCGGGGGCACGGTCCCCACCTCCGGCGGCACGGTCTCCGCCGGAGTGGAAGTGGCCGTCTCCTCCTGCGAGCTGCCCGAGGACTTCACGGCCGCTGCCGCGGCGGCTGCGGCACCGGCCGCCGCCACGACGCCGGCCGCGACCGCCGTGCCGGACACCCCTGCCTTGCCGCTGTCGCCCCGGGAGCCAGCTGCGCTCTCGACGCCCGGCGTCCCGACGCCGACGCCCTCGTTGATGGCGCCGCGCCACGCTCCGCTGGCGTACCCCTCCGACTCGATGAGCTTCTTGAACCGCTCCAGGTCGGACTGCACCTGGCGCTCCACGATGCCGAGCTTGTCGCCGACCTGCTCCACCACGCCCTCCGGCTCGTACTCGAGCGTCAGGTAGACGATGGTGGAGCCGGCGCCCGCCGGCTCGAAGCGCACGGCGCCCGCGTTGGTGGCTCCGGCGGTCGCGGCCCACGCGATCTTCTGGTCCGGCACCTGCTCCAGAACCGAGGCCTCCCACTCGCGCCGCACGCCGGCGATCTCGGCCACCCAATGCAGTCGCCGGTCGTCGAGCTGGCGGACCTCTTTGACCCCGCCCATGAAGTGGGGGAAGTCTTCGAACTGGGTCCACTGGTTGTAGGCGGTGCTCAGCGGTACGTCGACCTGGACCGACTTCTCGACCTTGGTGGTCATTTCACGAACCTCCGTCGTTGCAGGGATTGAGCTCCGGTTCCGGAGCGCTACCCCTCCCGTGGCCCGCTGACGCCCGGTGATCCGGCCGTCGTCGTCCCGCTTCGTTACGCCTTCGTGATCGCGGGGTTCTGTTCCGCTGTTGCCCCGCCCTTACGGTGGCCAGCGTGACCAGCCGTCCGAACGGAAAGCCCCTCGTCCGCCTGTCCGGGGTGAACAAGTGGTTCGGCGACCTGCACGTCCTCCAGGACGTCGACCTCGCGATCGACCGAGGCGAGGTCGTGGTCGTCATCGGGCCCTCGGGGTCGGGCAAGTCGACGCTGTGCCGCACGATCAACCGCCTGGAAGGGATCGAGAAGGGCGAGATCACCATCGACGGCCAGAGGCTGCCCGAGGAGGGCAGGCAGCTGGCCCGGTTGCGCAGTGACGTCGGCATGGTGTTCCAAAGCTTCAACCTCTTCGCGCACAAGACGATCCTCGAGAACGTCACGCTCGGGCCCATCAAGGTCCGGAGGAAATCGAAGGCCGACGCCGAGAAGCGGGCGCGGGAGCTGCTGGAGCGGGTCGGCGTCAGCGCGCAGGCGGACAAGTACCCCGCTCAGCTCTCCGGCGGCCAGCAGCAGCGCGTCGCCATCGCCCGTGCACTCGCGATGGACCCGAAGGTCATGCTCTTCGACGAGCCGACTTCGGCGCTGGACCCGGAGATGATCAACGAGGTCCTCGACGTGATGATCTCGCTGGCCCGGGACGGCATGACGATGATCGTCGTCACCCACGAGATGGGCTTCGCGCGCCGCGCGGCCAACCGGGTGGTGTTCATGGACGGCGGCCGGATCGTCGAGTCCGCCGACCCCGAGACCTTCTTCACGAATCCGACGTCCGACCGGGCCAAGGACTTCCTGTCCAAGATCCTCAACCACTGACCCCGAAAGGGAATCCCCATGCGCATCACCCGTCATGCCGCCACCCTGGCGGCGTTCGGTCTCGTGCTCACCGGCTGTGCCAGCGAGGCCGGCAACCAGGCCCAGGAGTCCGCGGAGAACACCGCCGAGGTCCAGGAGGACGTCTCCTTCGAGGCCGGGACGACGATGGCCGAGCTGAACGAGGCCGGGACCATGGTCGTCGGCACCAAGTTCGACCAGCCCGGCTTCGGCCTGCGCAATCCGCAGACCCAGCAGCCCGAGGGTTTCGACGTCGAGATCGCCAAGCTCATCGCCGCGGAACTGGGCATCCCGGAGGACGGCATCGAGTTCGTCGAGACCGTGTCGGCCAACCGCGAGCCGTTCATCCAGAACGGCCAGGTGAACATCGTGGCCGCGACCTACACCATCAACGACCAGCGCAAGCAGGTCGTGGACTTCGCCGGTCCGTACTACGTCGCGGGCCAGGACATCATGGTCGCGGAGGGCAACCCCGAGGGCATCGAGGGACCGGAGGACCTGGCCGGCAAGACCGTCTGCTCCGTGGAGGGCTCGACCCCGGCCCAGCGCATCCGGGACGAGTACCCAGAGGCGCAGCTGACGACCTTCGACGTGTACTCCAAGTGCGCCGACGCGCTGGCCAACGGCCAGGTGCAGGCCGTCACCACCGACAACGTGATCCTGACCGGCCTGGTCGCGGGTAGCAACGGCGCGTTCGAGCTGGTGGGCAACCCCTTCACCGAGGAGCCCTACGGCATCGGCCTCGCCAAGGGCGACGACGAGTTCCGCAACTTCATCAACGACGTGCTCGAGCAGTCCTTCGAGGACGGCTCGTGGGCCGAGGCCTGGGACCGCACCGCCGGTGCCATCACGGGCACGGAGGCTCCCGAGCCGCCGCAGGTCGACCGCTACTGAGCACCTGGACTGCTGCCGGCGGCGCGGGCAACCGCCCGCCGGCAGCAGCGTCCTGCGACCCCGAATGAGGACCGCGTGATCGGTTTCGTCACCGACAACTGGGACCTGCTGCGCTCGGCGTTCCTGACCACGCTCTCCCTGGCCGTGCTCTCCGGTATCGGCGCGCTCGTCCTGGGCACGGTCCTGGCCGCCTTCCGGGTCAGCCCGGTCGCTCCTCTGCGCGGCGCCGCGACGCTGTACGTGGAGACGTTCCGCAACACCCCGCTGACGGTGGTGTTCTTCTTCCTCGTCTTCGGTCTCCCCCAGATCGACCTCGTCATCGGCAGCGGGTTCGTCGCAGGAGTGCTGTCGCTGGCCCTGTACACCGCGGCGTTCGTCTGCGAGGCCATCCGTTCCGGCATCAACGCCGTGCCACCGGGCCAGGCCGAGGCCGCGCGCGCTCTGGGGCTGGACTTTCGACAGAGCCTGGGCACCGTGGTCCTCCCCCAGGCCTTCCGGACTGTCGTGCCCCCTCTGGGCAACGTGTGGATCGCCCTGGCGAAGAACACCTCGATCGCCGCGGGCTTCGGGGTCACCGAGCTGACCGCCTCGCTCCAGCGGCTGAGCAACGTCAACGCCGACCAGTTGCTCGCCGTCTTTCTGGCCGTGGTCTTCGGCTACCTGATCATCACCGTTCCGTCCGCCGTGGCCCTCCGCGTTCTCGAGCAGCGGCTGGCGATCATCCGATGAGCACCACAAGCGTTCTGTTCGACGTCCCGGGGCCCCGCGCCCGGCAAAGGATCCGCATCGGCACGGCTGTGGGTGCGCTGCTCGTCCTGGGGTTGATCGGCCTGGCGCTCTGGCGGCTCGCCGGCAACGGGCAGCTCGACCCGGCGCGGTGGGCGATCCTCTTCGACCCCGCCTCTGGCGTGCCCCAGGCCTTGGGCAGAGCACTGGTGCGCACGCTCCAGGTGGCCGCCGTCGGCATGGTGGCCGCCACCGTGTTCGGCGCGCTGCTCGCGATCGGCCGGTTGTCCGATCACGGCTGGGTCCGGGGGCCGGTGACGCTGGTCGTCGAGTTCTTCCGGGCCGTGCCGCTGCTGATCCTGATCTTCTTCTGTTTCCTCTTCCTGCCCCGCCTGGGTGTGCCGATCAGCGCATTCGGTGCGCTCGTGCTCGGCCTGACGCTCTACAACATGGCGGTGCTGGCCGAGATCTTCCGGGCCGGCATCCTGTCGGTCGACCGCGGCCAGCGGGAGGCCGCCTTCGCCCTGGGCATGCGCAAGTCGCAGGTCATGGCGCTGGTACTGCTGCCGCAGGCGGTGCGGCGCATGCTGCCGGTGCTGGTCGCGCAGCTCGTCGTGCTGCTGAAGGACTCCTCGCTGGGGTTCATCGTCGGCTACTCCGAGTTGCTGCGGGAAGCCCGCGGCCTGGTCGAGTTCTTCAACTTCCGCTTCGGCAGCATCTATACGTTCCAGCTCTATGTCGGCGCGGGGCTGCTGTACATCCTGGTCAATGTCCTGCTGTCCCAGCTCGCGAAGTACGTGGAGAAGCGAACCCGCCGCAGCACCAAGGCGGCCGCGACAGCAGAGGTCGAGCTGCCGGCCGACGTGCAGATGGGTGGCGGCGGCGGGGTCGTGCCACCGCGCTGAGCCGCACGGCTGTGGATGGCCCGCCGGGCGAAGCTTCGACTTCACCGCTTGACCGGCCGTCACGGGAGCAGGGCGTCCTCGTCGAGGGCATCGAACTCGTCGTCGATCCCTGAGTCGAGGCCGTCGAGCGCCTCTCGGACGACCGCAGCCGCGAGCCCGCCGTTGTAGCCCTTGCGGGCCAGCATGCCCATCAGCCGACGGGTGGCCGTCGCGCGGTCGAGCCGGCGCACGGCCCCGACCTTGCGGTCGACGAGGCGGCGGGCGGTGGCCCGCTCGTCGTCGTCGTCGACCGCTTCGACCGCTTCCGTCGCCACTTCGGGGTCCACGCCTTTCGCCCGTAGTTCCGCGGACAGGGCCCGCCGGGCGAGCCCCCGCCCGGCCTGGCGCGAGCTCACCCACGCGCGAGCGAAGGCGGCGTCGTCGATCAGGCCGACCTCGGTGAAGCGGTCGAGCACGGCCTCTGCTGCCTCGTCGGGTACACCACGGCCGGCGAGCAGGTCGGCCAGTTGCCGACGGGTCTTCGGTGCGCCGGTCAGGGCACGGAGGCAGATGCCCCGTGCGGCCGCCTCAGGGTCGCCGAGCTCGTCCTCCGGCGGGCCGGCAGCCGGCTCGTCGTGGCCGCGATCCGGGGTCAGGGGATCGCCGGTCACGGCGTCACCCCGTCGCCGCGGACCCTGGCCGAAGCCGGCGCCGCGGCGAGCGGACTGGAATGCCATCGATCGGGTCAGAAGTCCACGGGCGCGACCGGCACGGGGGCGTCGAGCGTTGCCCCGATGCCCAGCTTCTCCTTGATCCGCTTCTCGATCTCGTCGGCGAGGTCGGGGTTGTCCTTCAGGAAGTTGCGGGCGTTCTCCTTGCCCTGGCCGAGCTGGTCGCCCTCGTACGTGTACCAAGCACCGGACTTCTTCACCATGCCCTGCTCGACGCCGACGTCGATGAGACCGCCCTCGCGGCTGAAGCCCTGACCCCAGAGGATGTCGAGCTCTGCCTGCTTGAACGGCGCGGCGACCTTGTTCTTGACGACCTTGACGCGCGTACGGCTGCCGACCGCATCGGTGCCCTGCTTGAGGGTCTCGATGCGGCGGACGTCGAGGCGGACCGACGAGTAGAACTTGAGCGCACGCCCACCGGTGGTGACCTCGGGCGAGCCGTAGACAACACCCACCTTCTCGCGCAGCTGGTTGATGAAGATCGCGGTCGTGCCGGAGTTGCTCAGCGCACCGGTGATCTTGCGCAGCGCCTGGCTCATGAGGCGGGCCTGCAGGCCCACGTGGCTGTCGCCCATCTCGCCCTCGATCTCGGCGCGCGGCACCAGGGCGGCGACCGAGTCGATGACGATGACGTCGAGCGCGCCCGAGCGGATCAGCATGTCGGCGATCTCGAGCGCCTGCTCACCGGTGTCGGGCTGGCTGACCAGCAGCGCGTCGGTGTCCACCCCGATGGCACGCGCGTACTCCGGGTCGAGCGCGTGCTCGGCGTCGATGAACGCCGCGATACCGCCGGCCGCCTGGGCGTTGGCCACCGCGTGCAGGGCCACCGTCGTCTTACCGGAGGACTCCGGGCCGTAGACCTCGATGACGCGGCCACGCGGCAGACCGCCGATGCCGAGTGCGATGTCGAGGGCGATGGAGCCGGTCGGGATGACCTTCATCGCCACCTCGGGGCTGTCCCCCAGGCGCATGACGGAGCCCTTGCCGAACTGCTTGTCGATCTGGGCGAGGGCCATGTCGAGGGCCTTGTCGCGGTCGAGCGTTGCCATGGTGCTCACCTTCGGTTCGCTGGGGAAGCGGGTCGGGACCGACGCTAGGACGAGGCACCGACAGTTTCTGGTTCGCAGGCGGATCTGTGGAGAGCCGACCGGCCTGTGGACGCCACTGTAGGGCGAACAGATGTTCGATTGCCAGGTCGACACGCCGCCCTGGACGCCGAGCGGCTCAGCGATCCTTCGGCGGCACGTCGTACTCGTCGCAGACGGCCAGCCATACCTTGCGCACGGGCAGCCCGGCCTCGATCGCGTCCACCGCGCTGCGTCCTCCGAGCACCGCGAAGACGTGGTCGCGCGCCACGGTCTGGGCCCGCATGGAGCCGAACTGCCGATCGAGGCGGGACCAGAATTCCTGCAGGCGCACCCCACGACGCTAACCCGCCCCGGGTTGTGCGGGCGCCGTCCGGCCTACGCTCGGCGCATGCTTCCTGGCACGGGCTCGGGCGCCCTGGACGTCGTCCTGCAGATCGCCATCGCGGTGGCGCTGCTCGTCAGCATCGTGCTGCTGATCAAGAACCTCCGCGGTCGCTGACGGCCCGCCGGCTGCTGCGCAGCCACACCGCTGCCAGCGGCAGCAGCAGCGCCGCCGAGACGCCCGCGACCAGACCGAACCCGCCGACGGCCAGCAACGGACCGCCGACGACGCCCGATCCGGCCGCACCGAGCCCCATCAGCAGGTCCGTACCGCCCTGGGCCGTCGGCCGGACGTCGGGCCCGACCGACTCGGTCACCAGGGTGGAACCCGCGATGAGACCGCAGGACCAGCCCAGGCCGAGCAGCAGCAGCCCGGCGCCCAGCTGCACCGCCGCTCCCGGCGACGCCGTCCCGGCCAGTGCTGCGGCGGCCAGCAGCAGCATGCCGCCCAGCGCGACCGTCGCCGACCGGCCCACGCGGTCGGCGACCGAGCCGACCAGCGGGGAGAACAGGTACATCCCCGCGACGTGCACGCTGATCACCAGGCCGATGATCCGCAGCGTCGCCCCCTCGGAACTCCCCGCATGCCCCATGTGCACCGGCGTCATGACCATCACGCCGACCATGACCGCGTGCGAGACGACGACCGACGTGAGCCCCAGCCTGCCGCCCGGTGAGGCCCACACCGCGCGGACCGCGGCCAGGATCGCCCGGCGCGGCCGCGCGGCGGGCGTCCCGGACCCGCCGCCCAGTCGCCGCGCGAACAGCAGTGGGTCGGGCCGGAGCATCAGGAGAAGACCCGCCGAGACGACGGCGAAGACGACCAGCGCGACCAGGAAGCCGCCGCTCAGCGCCGGCAGACCCAGCCCCCGTCCCAGACCGGCACCCGGCCCGGCGAGGTTGGGGCCCAGCACGGAGCCGACGGTGGTCGCCCACACCACCAGCGACAGCGCCCTCCCCTCCGCTCCGAGGCGGCCAGGTCGGCTGCCGCGTAGCGCGCCTGCAGGCCGCACGCGGTGGCCGCGCCGAAGGCGAAGAGCCCGATCAGCAGCAACGGCAGCGAGGACAGCACCGCGGCCCAGACCGTGACCGCGGAACCCAGGACGGCGACGCCGTAGCCGGTCGCCAGCCCTGCCCGCCGGCCGGACCGGTCACTGATGCGGGCCAGCGGCACGGCGAGCACCGCCGAGCCCAGCACGGCTGCGGTCTGCCCGAGCCCGGCCGCGGTGTCCGTGCCGGCCACCTCGCGGGCCAGCAGGCCACCGACGGTGATGCCGACCGTCACCCCGATCCCGCTGAGCGCCACGGCCCCGCTCAGCACGGTGAGCGTCCGGCCCTGCACGCGGGCGACGTCGGGCGGCGCTTGCACGGTCATGGCCGTCAGTGTGGCGGGTCCGCGGGAGAGGCGTCAGAGACCCATGGACCGGCCGATGATCTCCTTCATGATCTCGTTGGTGCCGCCGTAGACGGACTGCACGCGCGCGTCGCGCCACGCCTTGGAGGCGGGGTACTCGTCCATGTAGCCGTAGCCACCGTGCATCTGGAGGCACCGGTCCGCGACCTTGTTCTGCAGCTCCGTCGTCCACCACTTCGCCATCGCCGCGTCGGGAACGGTGAGCGTTCCGCGATCGAGCTGCCGCACGCACTCGTCGACGAACGTCCGCGCGATCGTGGCCTCGGTCTGCAGCTCGGCCAGGACGAACCGGGTGTTCTGGAAGCTGCTCACCGGTCGGCCGAATGCCGTGCGTGAGGTGACGTACTCCACGGTCAGCCACAGCACCCGCTCCACCGCTGCCACCGCGCCCACGGCGATGGACAGCCGTTCCTGCGGCAGCTTCTCCATCAGGTGCAGGAAGCCGGAGTTCTCGCCGCCCAGCAGGTTCTCGGCCGGTACGCGCACCTCGTCGAAGAACAGCTCCGCGGTGTCCTGCGCCTTGAGGCCGACCTTATCCAGGTTGCTCCCCGCGAGAACCCGGGCATGCCGCGCTCGACGACGAGCAGGCTGAGCCCCTTGGCCCCGGGCGCCTGCGGATCGGTCCTGGCGACGACGATCACGAGGTCGGCGTTGATGCCGTTGGTGATGAACGTCTACGACCCGCCGAGGACCCAGCCGTCGCCGTTCCTGCGTGCAGTGGTCGAGATGCCCTGCAGGTCGCTGCCGGCGCCGGGTTCGATCATCGCGATCGCGGTGATGAGCTCCCCGCTGCAGAAGCCGGGCAGCCAGCGCTGCTTCTGCTCCTCGGTAGCGAGGTCGCGCAGGTAGGGGCCGACGACGTCGTTGTGCAGGCCGAAGCCGACGCCGCTGGCGCCGATGCGGACCAGCTCCTCGTCGATCACCGCGTTGTAGCGGAAGTCCCGGACGCCGCCGCCGCCGTGCCGCTCCTCCATGTCGTCGCCGAGCAGGCCCTGCTTACCCCCGGATCGCCACACGTCCCGAGGCACGATGCCGTCCTTCTCCCACTGGGCGTGGAAGGGGGCGATCGTCTTCTCCGCCCAGGGGCGGACCATGTCGCGGAACTCGTCGTGCTCGGCCTCGTACAGCGAGGAGCGCATGCCGGCCAGTCCGCCGGAACGGAGTTACCGGCGAGTACCCCCGGGACGGGAACGTCGCGGCGCTCGACGGCGGACTGTCGTACCCGCGTGGACACTGGACGGCGTGGCCGCACTCGACCGGTTCAGCGAGCCCACCAGGGCCTGGTTCACCGGTGCGTTCATGCAGCCGACGGCCGCCCAGGAGGGCGCCTGGGACGCGATCAGCAGCGGCGAGCACGCCCTGGTGGTCGCACCCACCGGCTCCGGCAAGACACTGGCGGCCTTCCTATGGTCCCTCGACCGGCTGGCCGCGACCCCTCCGCCCGACGAGCGGACCGCCTGCCGGGTCCTCTACGTCTCTCCGCTGAAGGCCCTCGCCGTCGACGTGGAGCGCAACCTGCGGGCTCCCCTGGCCGGGATCGGGCAGGCGGCGGCGCGGCTGGGTCTACCGCGCCCGGAGATCCGCGTCGGCATCCGCTCCGGCGACACACCGGCCGACGAGCGGCGGGCCTTCACCCGGCGGCCGACCGACATCCTCATCACCACTCCCGAGTCGCTGTTCCTGATGTTGACCAGCTCGGTCCGGGAGGCGCTGCGCGGGGTCGAGACGGTCATCGTCGACGAGGTGCACGCGGTGGCCGGCAGCAAGCGCGGCGCCCATCTCGCGGTGTCCCTCGACCGGCTCGACGAGCTGCTCGAGCGGCCGGCGCAGCGGATCGGCCTGTCGGCGACGGTGCGGCCGATCGAGGAGATCGCCACCTTCCTCGCCGGGGGCCGGCCGGTCCGCGTCGTGGCGCCGCCGTCGACCAAGGACTGGGACCTCTCGGTCGTCGTCCCGGTCGAGGACATGAGCGAGCTGGGGCAGCCGACCGGCGAGCTGGAAGGGTCGGCCGCGGGCAACCAGCCGCGGAACTCGATCTGGCCCGCCGTCGAGGAGCGGGTGCTGGACCTGGTGCAGGCCCACCGCAGCACCATCGTCTTCGCCAACTCCAGGCGGCTGGCCGAGCGACTCACCAGCCGGCTCAACGAGCTGGCCTACGAACGCGCCACCGGCGAGCCGGTTCCGCCGGGCACCAACGCCGCCGCGCTGATGGGCCAGGCAGGCTCCGGAGGCGGGCTGCCGGAGGGGATCCAACCGGTCGCCGCCGCGCACCACGGTTCGGTCTCCCGGGAGCAGCGGGCGATCGTGGAGGAGGCGCTCAAGTCCGGCCGGCTGCCCGCGGTCGTGGCCACCTCCAGCCTCGAGCTCGGCATCGACATGGGCGCGGTCGACCTGGTCGTGCAGGTGGAGGCTCCCCCGACGGTGGCCTCCGGGCTGCAGCGCGTCGGCCGGGCCGGCCACCAGGTGGGCGCGGTCAGCCGTGGGGTCCTGTTCCCCAAGTACCGCGGTGACCTGGTGCAGTGCGCGCTGGTCGCCGAGCGGATGAAGTCCGGGGCCATCGAGTCGCTGCGCTACCTGCGCAATCCGCTCGACGTACTGGCCCAGCACATCGTCGCGATGGTCTCCGAGGGGCCCCGCACGGTCGACGACGTCGCCGCGGTGCTGCGCCGGTCGGCGGCGTTCGCCTCGCTGCCGGACTCCGCGCTGCACGCCGTCCTGGACATGCTGGCCGGCCGCTACCCCTCCGACGCCTTCGCGGAGCTGCGGCCGCGGCTGACGTGGGACCGCGTCACCGACACCCTGACCGCGCGCGCGGGCGCCCAGCGCCTCGCCGTCACCAGCGGCGGCACGATCCCCGACCGGGGCCTGTTCGGGGTCTTCCTCGTGGGAGCGGAGGGCACGGGCGGACGCCGGGTCGGGGAGCTCGACGAGGAGATGGTCTACGAGTCGCGGGTGGGCGACGTCTTCCTGCTCGGCTCCTCGTCCTGGCGGATCGAGGACATCACTCACGACCGCGTCCTGGTCACCCCCGCGCCGGGCCAGCCCGGCAAGATGCCCTTCTGGCACGGCGACGCCCTCGGCCGGCCCCTGGAGCTCGGCCGGGCGCTGGGCGCGTTCCTGCGGGAGGTCGGCTCCGCGACCCCGGAGGCGGGGCTGGAGCGGGCGCGCGCCGCCGGCCTCGACGAGTGGGGTGCGGCCAACCTCGCGGCGTACCTGGCCGAGCAGAAGCAGGCCACCGGCCACCTCCCCGACGACCGCACGCTGCTGGTCGAGCGGTTCCGCGACGAGCTGGGCGACTGGCGGCTGGTCGTGCACTCGCCCTTCGGCGCGCAGGTGAACGCGCCCTGGTCTCTGGTGCTCGCCGCCCGGCTGCGGCAGCGCTACGGGACCGACGTCGCCGCCATGCACTCCGACGACGGCATCGTGCTGCGGCTGCCCGACACCACCGGCGAGCCGCCCGAGGCCGACCTCGCGCTTCTGGACCCGGACGACGTCGAGCGCGAGGTGACCGCGGAGGTCGGCAACTCCGCCCTGTTCGCCAGCCGGTTCCGGGAGTGCGCCGCCCGCGCCCTCCTCCTCCCCCGCCGCGACCCTCGCCGCCGCACCCCGCTGTGGCAGCAGCGCCAGCGGGCGGCGCAGCTGCTCTCCGTCGCCGGCGAGTTCGCCTCCTTCCCGATCACCCTGGAGGCCGCCCGCGAGGTCCTGCAGGACGTCTACGACGTCCCGGGGCTGGTCGAGCTGATGCGCGACGTCCGGGCACGCCGTGTCCGGGTGGTGGACGTGCAGACCGACTCCGCCTCGCCGTTCGCCCAGTCGCTGCTGTTCGGCTACGTCGGGCAGTTCATCTACGAGGGCGACGCCCCGCTGGCCGAGCGGCGGGCCCAGGCTCTCGCGCTCGACACCGGCCTGCTCGCCGAGCTGCTCGGGCGCACCGAGCTCCGGGAGCTCCTCGACGTGCAGGCGCTGGCCGAGATCGAGGCGGAGCTGCAGCGGCTGCCTCCCGACCGGCATCCGCGAGACCTCGACGGCGGAGGGGACCTGCTGCGCGTCATCGGCGACCTTACGACCGCCGAGGCAGCCGCTCGGGGGGTGCCGCAGGCATGGCTGGACGAGCTGGTCGCCTCCCGACGAGCGCTGCGGGTGCGGATCGCCGGTGAGGAGCGGTACGTCGCCATCGAGGACGCGGGCCGGCTGCGCGATGCCCTGGGCACCGCGCTGCCCGTCGGCGTGCCCGAGGTGTTCACCGAGCCGGTCGCCGATCCGCTGGGCGACCTGCTCGGGAGGTTCGCCCGCACCCACGGCCCCTTCCACCCGGCGGAGGCGGCCGCGCGGCTGGGGCTGGGGGTCGCGGTCGTCACGGCCACGGTCCAGCGGCTCACCGGCACCGGCCGGCTGGTCACAGGGGAGTTCCGGCCCGGCGGCAGCGGTCAGGAGTGGTGCGACGCCGACGTGCTGCGCTCCATCCGGCGGCGGAGCCTGGCCAAGCTCCGCCAGGAGGTGGAGCCGGTCCCGATCGACACCCTGGCGCGGTTCACCCCCTCCTGGCAGTCCGTCGGCGGCCGGCTCCGCGGCGTCGACGGCGTACTGGCCGTTGTCGAACAGCTCGCGGGTGCCCTGCTGCCGGCCAGCGCGCTGGAGTCGCTCGTCCTGCCCGCCCGGGTCCGCGACTACAGGCCGGCGATGCTTGACGAGCTCACCAGCGCCGGCGAGGTGCTGTGGGCCGGTGCCGGCGGGCTGCCCGGAGGGGACGGCTGGATCAGCCTGGTCCCCGCCGACCTGGCGCCGCTGCTGCTGCCCGAGCCGCTCGACGTGCCCGGGGAGGGCGGTCCGCTGCTGGACCTGCTCGCCGGTGGGCAGGCGATGTTCTTCCGCGGGCTGTCCGACGCGGTCGGGGCCACCGACGACGCCGCGCTCGCCGACCTCGTCTGGGACCTCGTCTGGGCCGGCGCCCTCACCAACGACACCCTCGCGCCGTTGCGCACCAGGCTCGGCGGCGGAGGCACCCATCGCAGCAAGCCTGCCGCTCCCCGGGCGCGCGTCGACCGGGGCCGCGGGGGCCGCACTCGGCTGGGGCGCCCGGCGATGCCGACCCGTACCGGCCCCCCGACGGTCGCCGGTCGCTGGTCCCGGCTACCCGAGGGCGAGACGAGCGGCACGCGCCGCGCGACCGCACGGGCCGAGGCGCTGCTCGAACGGCATGGGGTCCTCACCCGCGGTGCGGTCATGGCCGAGCAGGTGATCGGCGGGTTCTCCGCCGTCTATCCGGTGCTGCGGGCGTTCGAGGAGAACGGCCGAGCCCGTCGCGGGTACTTCGTCGAGACGCTGGGCGCCGCGCAGTTCGGCACTCCCGGATCGGTGGACCGGCTGCGGAGCTTCGCCGCACCCGACCGCGTCCCGGCCGATGCGGTCGTGCTGGCGGCCACGGACCCGGCCAACGTCTACGGCGCCGCGCTGCCCTGGCCCGAGCGGACGGCGGCGGCGGACGACGGCGACGCGGTGGACGTCGGGGAGGGCACCGGGCCACGTCGGGCGCCGACCGGGCACCGGGCCGGGCGGAAGGCGGGCGCTCTGGTGGTCCTCGTCGACGGGGACCTGGTCCTCTACGTCGAGCGCGGTGGCAAGACGCTGCTGTCCTGGACCGAGGACGAGCAGGTGCTCAAGGAGGCGGCGACGGCGCTGTCCGGAGCGGTCGCCGCCGGCGCGCTGGGGCGCATGGTCGTCCAGAAGGCCGACGGCGCGTCGGTGCACGAGTCCACACCGCTGTCGGCCGCGCTGCAGGCCGCGGGCTTCACCGCCACCCCGAGGGGTCTCCGCCTGCGCGGCTGACCCCGACTGCTCAGTCGCGGGCCGGGTGCAGCCAGCCGGCGAACAGCCGGGTGAGGACCGGCATCAGCACGTGGCCCAGCAGCAGCACGACGACGACGGCCGATCCGAGCAGACGCACGGGCCAGGGCACGGCGTCCACGTGCGGCAGGACCAGAACCTGCAGCATCGCCGTGATCGCGAAGACCGCTGCGATCGTCAGCACGGTCATCCGCCAGCGCGGTCCGGGCGAGGCCGGGCGGGTGAAGAAGCTCTCGAGCCCGGCGACGCGGGCGTAGCGCTCGTCGTCGACCATCTCCTCGACGTGCGCCAGAGCCGACCGGCGTTCCGACGAGCGTTCCCAGGCTGCCAGCGACTCGTCGTCCTCGAAGCGGTAGACCAGGTGGTACTCCGAGCTGCCCGGTCCGGGGTGCAGCAGCGAGGCACCGAGGTTGCCCGGGAACCGGGACGCCATGCCGAGGACGTCCTCGGCCCACCGCTCGAAGGCCTCCCGGCGGTCCGGCCGGACGACGCGGGCCACGGTCACCGTCACCGGCTCGGCGTGCCGGGGAAGGTTGTCGGGACCGAAGACGGCACGCAACCGCGGAGGGAGGCTCATGCAGCGTCCAAGCGCTCCGTACCCCCTGGTGATCCCGGCTGTCAGGGGACTCACACCGAATGCGCCGGCCCGTGCGAGGACACTGAGGACGTGCCCGAGGGAGACACCGTCTGGCTGGCCGCCCAGCGCATGAACACCGCCCTGGCCGGCGCCGTGCTGCGCCGCGGCGAGTTCCGCGTTCCGCAGCTGGCCACCGTCGACCTGACCGGCGCCACCGTCCGAGAGGTGGTGCCCCGGGGCAAGCACATGCTCATCCGCCTCGAGGACGGCCGCACGCTGCGGACGCACTTCCGCATGGACGGGAGCTGGCACATCTACCGGCGGGGGGCCAAGTGGCGGGGTGGGCCGGCCTTCTCCGTGCGCGCCGTCCTCGCGACCGACGAGTGGGAGTGCGTCGGCTTTCGGCTGCACGACATGGCGCTGGTCCCGACCTCGTCGGAGGACGAGCTCGTGGGCCATCTCGGACCGGACGTGCTGAGCCCGGACTGGGACCTCGACGAGGCGTTGCGCCGGCTGCGCTCGGACCCCGACCAGCAGATCGGGGTGGCGATCCTCGACCAGCGGAACCTGGCCGACATCGGCAACCTCTACAAGGTCGAGGCGCTGTTCCTCACCGGCGTCCACCCCTGGGCCCGGGTCGCCGACGTCCCCGACCTGGCCGCGCTGGTCGAACGCGCGCGCACCCTGATGCTGGCCAACCGGCACCATCCCGAGCAGAGCACGACCGGCGTCACCCGCCGGGGTGAGGACCACTGGGTCGCCGGACGCAAGGGCCGCCCCTGCCGGCGCTGCGGCACGGCCATCCTGCTGGGCGAGCAGGGACCGGTGACCCAGGAGCGGGTGACCTGGTGGTGCCCGAACTGCCAGGCGGCGACCAGCCCGATCAACCCGCAGGCGCGCACGGGCGAACCCGGCCGACCCCAGCCGGTGACCCTCTACCGCTGAGCCGAGTCCGAGCGTCGTCCCCGGTCAGGCCGAGGAGTCCGGGCGCTCGGCAGGCTGCGCCGCGCGCTCGGCGGCCGTGAACTGGCCTCCGGGCGCCGAGCCCCCCTCGATCGCCCCGGCCGCCGCACCGCTTCCCACCGCCGTCTGGCCCGAGCCGCCCATGGCTGCGCGGATCTGGTCCAGCCGTGAAGCCCCTGCGACGTCGAGGGTGGCCTTCTGCACCTCGAGCATCCGGCCCTCGACCGAGCTCTGGGCGAGCTCGGCCTGCCCCAGGGCATTGGCGTACCGGGCTTCGATCTTGTCCCGGACGTCGGACAGGCTGGGGGTGTTGCCCGGCGCGGAGAGCTCGTTCACCTGGCGCATCGAGGCGGCGACGTGCTCCTGCATCTTCGCCTGCTCCAGCTGCGACATCAGCTTCGTCCGCTCCGCCAGCGTGGTCTGCAGCCGCATCCTGCTCTGCTCGACCGCGCCCCGCGCCTGCTCGGCGGCCTGCAGCGCCTCGTCGTGGCTGCGCTTGAGGTCCTCCATCGCCTGCTCCGCCGCCACCAGCTGGGTGGCGAAGACCTGCGCGGCGTTCTCGTACTCGGCGGCCTTGTTCGCGTCGCCCGCGGCGCGCGTCTTGTCGGCGAGCACCAGCGCCTGACGGGCCGAGGCCTGCAGCTTCTCCACCTCGCCGAGCTGGCGGGAGAGCCGCATCTCCAGCTGGCGCTGGTTCCCGAGGACGGCGGCTGCCTGGTTGGCCAGCGACTGGTGCCGCTGCTGCTCGGCCTCGATCGCCTGCGCGATCTGGATCTTCGGGTCCGCCCGCTGGTCAATCTGGGCGTTGGCCGAGGCCGTCAGGTACTTCCACAGCTTCACGAGGGGATTGGGCATGGGTCCTCCTGCTCCGGCGCGGTCGCCGGCCCGGCGGTGCGGATCGCGGTGCTCGTCGCGACCATCGTCCCAGGTGACCGCCACCTGCAGCCAACGCGGGCGGAGCCGCGACGTCCGCGGCTAGGGTTCGCCCGTGGCGAGCGGCGAAGCAGGCCCCGACGGCGACCCCGTTCTCTGCGTCCTGGGCGAGCTGGTGGTGGATCTTCTCCCCGTACCCGCGGCCGGCGCCGGCCGGGAGGGCACGGCTCCCCAGTTCGTCGCCCGGCCCGGCGGGAACGCGCTCAACGTCGCCGTCGCAGCCGGCCGGCTGGGCGCGCCCGTCCGCCTGCTGGCCCGCCTCGGTACCGGGCCCCTGGGCGCCAACCTGCGCCGGCACGCCGAGCTTTCCGGCGTGGACGCCGCGGGCTTCGTGCCCGCCGGAGAGCCGGTCAGCCTGGCCGTCATCGGACTGGCCGAGGACGGCTCGCCCGACTACGGGTTCCACGTCCTGGGGGCGGCCGACTGGCAGTGGACCGAGGCGGAGCTCGCGGCCGTCTACCCGGAGCGGACGGCGATCCTGCACGTCGGATCCATCTCCAGCTGGACGGCGCCCGGCTGCGAGGCCATCGGCCGCCTGGTCCAGCGGGTGCACGACGAGGGCGGCGCGCTGGTCAGCGTCGATCCCAACATCCGCCCGCCCCTGGCCGACGGGCCGGTCGGCGGCAGTCTCGGCAACACCGCGTCCGTCGTCCGCGGGCGGCTGGACCGGCTGGTCGGGATGGCCGACGTCGTCAAGGTGAGCGCCGAGGACCTCGCGTGGCTCGAGCCCGGGATCCGGGGCGCAGAGGCGCTGGACGCGGCCGCGCAGCGCTGGGCGGCGCGGGGTCCGGCCCTGGTCCTGCTCACCGACGGAGGGCAGGCGCTGCGTATTGCCCGCCCCGGACGCGCGGTGCTGCACCGGGAACCCGTCCGCGTGACGGTGGCCGACACCGTCGGTGCCGGGGATTCGCTCGCCGCGGGCCTGCTCAGCGGACTGCTGGCCGCCGGCGTCACCACGCGGGCCGCGCTCGAGGCGCTGTCGGACGAGGAGCTGTTGCGCGTCGTGGACGACGCCGCGCTCGTCGCCGCGATCAACTGCACCCGGGTCGGGGCCGACCCGCCCACGCGGGCCGAGCTGGACGCCGCCCGGACCGCGCGGTGACCGCCGACCTCCGATTGGTCGGCTTCGAGGAGCTTCCGGCGACCGCCCTGCGCGACCGCTTGCTCGCCCGCCGGGCTGAGTTCTGGGCCGGTGCCAGCCTGGCCGATGACGCCGTGCTGGCCCTGCACGACCCCATCTTCTTCCACCAGCTGGGCGGCTTCGGGGCGGTCGCGCTGACTGACAGCGGCTCCGACGCGGGGTACTTGCTGGGCGTGGTCAGCGCCGACCGTCTCGCCGTCGTCCACGCCGTGGCGGTGCACCCCGACCTGCGTCGGCGGGGGCTGGCCACCCGCCTGGTCAGCCGGTTGGCCGCCCTCGCCTCGGGGGTGGGGGCCCGGGCCCTGCAGGCGGTCGCCTCCCCGGCGGACGACGCCGCTCGCTCCCTGGCCCTGCGCCTCGGTGCGCACGCGGCTCTCTCGCCCGGACACGCCGGCCCTGGCGAGGACCGGGTGCTCTTCACCCGGTCGCTGCCCCTGGAGTGAGCGGGGCTCCGCCGGCGATCGCGGCGGCGAGCCGCGCGGCGTGCCGGTGCCGGGTCGTGGTCCGGCCCGGCTGGAGCACGACGCCCAGCAGCCAGCGCCCGGCCAGCTCGGCGGCGTCCTCGTCGACGTCCAGGGCCGCGGCCAGGGAACTGGTCAGCTGCCCCCAGGAACCGCTGCCAAGGAGAGCGACGAACGCCTCTGGCTCGGTCTCGGCCACCCGGCGCAGGACCGGATGGGCGCCCAGCTCGTCGGCCAGCACGGCCAGCGCCTCGGAGGTCGGCAGCGCCGCGGCCGTGGCCCTCAGCCGGTCCAGTTCGAGCGCGAGCAGCGCCCGGACGACCTCGTCCTTGGTCCGGAAGTGGTTGTAGAGGGTGGCCTTCGCGACGCCCGCCGCCGCAGCCACCGACTGCATGGTGCTGCGGCGCAGCCCGTGCTCGGCGAAGGCCTGGGCGGCGCCGGCCAGCAGATTTCTCCGCGTCGGACTCATCGCGACCCCGGCTCGTCCCGGAATCACGGGCTCCACGTCTGGGGGACGGGGGTCAGGCGGCCAGGGACACCGTCTCGCCCCGGCGCAGCGCGCCACGGCCGCTCGGGCCGGCCCCCACGAGCGCCAGGGCGGGCTCCCCGACGGGCTCGCCGACCGCGGGCTGCTGGGGCGCCGGCTGCTCCAGCGCCGGGGTTCCCGTCGACGGCGCGAGCGGCCGGACCTCGCCCGCCCCACCGGGCTGGCCGAGCCGGACGCTCCGCAGTTCCAGGCTGACCTCGGCGAGCAGGTCGGCGAGTTCGAGGTCGAGCGCCTCGCAGATCGACGCCAGCAGCTCCGAGGACGCTTCCTTCTGCCCCCGTTCCACCTCCGAGAGGTAGCCCAGGCTCACCCGGGCGACGCCGGAGACGTCACGCAGCGTCCGGCGCTGACGCTGCCGGTGGCCACGCAAGGTGTTCCCGAGCTGGGTGCGCAGCAGCGTCATGGCCGTCTCCTGTCCTGCGAGCGGGGAAGCGGCGGCGCCCCTCCGGGACGCCGTGCGCTCACGGTACGCGGCACGCGATCCCGCGGCGGGAGGGCCCGGGGCACGTCCGCTCCTGGCGTAACGCGAGGCAGCCGATCGGCGTTCCCTCCCCGGTCCAGGGGTGCGGGCTCCCGGATCAGGCGGGAGTGTCCGAGCGCGCGCCGGGCGGATCCGTCTGCCGACGCGCCTCCGCTGCCCTGACCGCGCGATCACTGGTCCGGCGCAGGGTCACGGCCCGGTACACGTAGTCCACACCCGTGAGCACCGTGAGCACCACGGCGACGGCCATCACCCACCAGCGTGCGCTGGCCAGGAGCCCGGTGAGCGGAAGGATGTAGAGCGCGATGGCCACCGACTGGGCGACCGTCTTGAGCTTGCCGCCCCGGCTCGCCGCGATCACGCCGTGCCGGATCACCCAGAACCGCAGCAGGGTCACCCCCACCTCACGGGCCAGGATGACCACGGTGACCCACCAGGGCAGCAACTCCAGCACCGACAGCCCGATGAGCGCCGCGCCGATCAGGGCCTTGTCTGCGATCGGGTCGGCCATCTTGCCGAACTCGGTCACCTGCCCGGTCCGTCGGGCGATCATGCCGTCGATGGGGTCGGTGATGATCGCCAGGACGAAGACCAGCGCGGCCCAGTACCGGCCGGCCTGGTCGGAGCCGGAGTCCTGCAGGAGCAGCACGGCGAACAGCGGGACCATGGCCAGCCGGAGCACCGTCAGCCCGTTCGGCAGATTGACCAGCTTGCTCGACACCGGAGGCGTTTCGTCCGGGCGCGGAGCCGCGGCCGTCACCGCGGTTACCGCCCGGTCCCGGCGACGGCGGGCACCAGTGCACGGGCCACCAGGTCCACGCCGTCGGTGCCCACCACCTCGGCGGCCAGCAGGGAACCGGCGACCGCGTCGGCAGGTACGCCCGCGACCGTCGTCGTGCCGTCGGCGTCCGGATCCTGGTGCGCGCCGTGGCCGAGCCAGACCCCCGGGGCCTCGGTGGCGCCCAGGTCCTCGGTGAGCAGCACCTCGATCCGCTCGCCGATCCGGTCCTCCGCGCGCTGGGCGGTGAGCTCCTCGACGAGGTCGGTGATGCGGCGGACGCGCGCGTCGATCTCGCCCTGCTCCAGCTTCCCGGACAGCCGGGCCCCCTCGGTGCCCTCCTCGTCGGAGTAGCCGAAGACGCCGACGGCGTCCAGGCGGGCAGCGGTGAGGAACCGTTCGAGCTCGGCGACGTCGTCCTCGCTCTCACCCGGGAAACCGAGGATGACGTTGGTGCGGAAACCGGCCCGCTGAGCGAGGCCGCGGGCCCGTTCGATCAGTGCGAGGAAGTCCTCCGTCCCGCCGAAGCGGCGCATCCGGCGCAGCAGCGACGGCGAGGAGTGCTGGAAGGACAGGTCGAAGTACGGCGCCACCCCGTCGGTCGCGGCGATGACCTCCAGCAGGCCCGGCCGCAGCTCGGCCGGCTGGAGGTAGGCGACCCGCACCCGCCCGATGCCCTCGACGGCCGCGAGCTGCGGCAGCAACTTCTCCAGGGAGCGCAGGTCGCCGAGGTCCTTGCCGTAGGAGGTCGAGTTCTCGCTCACCAGGACGAGCTCCCGAACGCCCTGCCCGGCCAGCCACTCCGCCTCACCGAGGACCTCCGCAGCGGGCCGGGAGACGAACGCGCCGCGGAACGTGGGAATGGCGCAGAAGGCGCACCGGCGGTCGCAGCCGGAGGCCAGCTTGAGGGCGGCGGTGGGGCCGGCCGCCAGCCGCTTGCGGCGCAGCCAGTCGTGCCCGGGGATCGCGCGGGCGTCTGGGGCGGCGGTCACGGCGGTGCGGTCGACCGGGCTGATCGGCAGCAGCGTGCGCCGGTCCCGTGGCGTGTGCGGCACCAGCGGCCGGCCGGCCAGCACGTCGTCCAGCCGGTCGCCGATGGCGCCATAGTCGTCGAAGCCCAGGACCGTGGCCTCGGGCAGCGCACCGGCCAGCTCCGAGCCGTACCGCTCGGCCATGCACCCGACCGCCACGACGGAGGCGCCGGAGTCGGTGGCCGCCAGGATCGCGTCGACCGAGTCCTTCTTGGCGGTCTCGATGAAGCCGCAGGTGTTGACCAGGACGGCGTCGGCGCCGTCGGCGTCGTCCACCAGTTCGTAGCCCTCGGCGGACAGCCGTCCGGCCAGCTCCTCCGAGTCGACCTCGTTCCGGGCGCACCCGAGGGTCACGACCGCGACGCGCCGTCCGGCGGGGAGCTGCCCGTCCGACGGGGGGACGAGGCGGGGCGCGGCTGTCACCGGGCCATCCTAGGTGCCCGAGCGCCGCTGGCCGACCTCGAAACGGTGTGACCCTGGTCAGGCGTAGCCGCCACCGCCACGCAGGACGAACAGCGTCGACTCGAGCTCGTCGGGCTTGACGAGGACGTCCCTGGCCTTGGAGCCCTCGGAGGGGCCGACGATGCCCCGGCTCTCCATCAGGTCCATCAGCCGGCCGGCCTTGGCGAACCCGACCCGCAGTTTGCGCTGCAGCATCGACGTCGACCCGAACTGGCTGGTCACGATCAGCTCGACGGCCTGCAGCAGTAGGTCGAGATCGCCACCGATGTCCTCGTCGACCTCCTTCTTCTCGCCCGACGAGGCGGCGGAGAACACCTCCTCCAAGTACTCCGGCTCGGCCTGGCGCTTGCTGAACTCGACGACGCCTTCGATCTCGGCGTCGGAGACGAACGCCCCCTGCACGCGCATCGGCTTGCCGGCGCCGATGGGCAGGAAGAGCGCGTCACCCATGCCGATGAGCTTCTCCGCGCCGGGCTGGTCGAGGATGACGCGGCTGTCGGTGAGGCTGGAGGTCGAGAACGCCAGCCGGGACGGCACGTTGGCCTTGATCAGGCCGGTGACGACGTCCACCGACGGTCGCTGGGTGGCCAGCAGCAGGTGGATGCCGGCGGCGCGGGCCTTCTGCGTGATTCGCACGATCGAGTCCTCGACGTCCCGCGGGGCGACCATCATGAGGTCGGCGAGCTCGTCGACGATCGTGAGGATGTAGGGGTAGGGGCGGTAGACCCGCTCGCTGCCGGGCGGGGTGGTGATCTCGCCCTTCTCGACCTTGCGGTTGAAGTCGTCGATGTGGCGCACGCCCGTGGACTTCATGTCCTGGTAGCGCTGCTCCATCTCCTCGACCAGCCAGGCCAGCGCGGTGGCCGCCTTCTTCGGGTCGGTGATGATCGGCGTGATCAGGTGCGGGATGCCGTCGTAGGGCGTCAGCTCGACCATCTTCGGGTCGATGAGGATCATCCGGAGCTGGTCGGGCGTCGCCCGCAGCAGCAGCGAGGTCAGCACCGAGTTGATGCAGCTGGACTTGCCGGCGCCGGTGGCACCGGCCACCAGCAGGTGCGGCATCTTGGCCAGGTTGGCGCAGACGAAGCCGCCCTCGATGTCCTTGCCCAGGCCGACCAGCATCGGGTGCGGGTCCTGCTTGGCCGCGGTGGACCGGAGGACGTCGCCGAGGCTGACCTTCTCCCGGTCGGTGTTGGGCACCTCGATGCCCACGGCGGACTTGCCCGGGATCGGCGCCAGGATGCGGATGTTGTCGTTGGCGACGGCGTAGGCGAGGTTCCGCGTGAGGGCGGTGATCTTCTCCACCTTGACCGCGGGGCCGAGCTCCACCTCGTACCGGGTGACCGTGGGCCCACGGGTGAAGCCGGTGACGGCGGCGTCGACGTTGAACTGATCCAGCACACCGGTGATCGCCTCGATGGCGACGTCGTTGGCCTTGGAGCGGGCCCGCGGGGGGTCACCGGGGCGCAGCGTGGTGAGCGAGGGCAGGACGTAGTTGCCCGCGACGGGCTGGATCGTCAGCTGTTCCGGCTCGGTGATCGGCGGCAGCTCCTCTGCCGGCACCGTGCGGTCGACGACGGGCGGCCGCAGCTGTGTGTGCACCGGCGGGGTGGTGACAGCCACGTCGGCGATGTCCTCGGAGGCTCCGAGGTCGACCGGGCCGGTGGTGAGCAGGTCTTCCGACAGCGACCTGCGGCCGGACCGGCGGCCCCGGGGAGCACTCTCCTCGACCGGCTCGTCCTCGTCATCCTCGTCGTCGTAGTCGTCATCGTCGTCGTAGTCCCGGCCCAGCAGGCGGTCACCGAGCTCACGCAGGCGCTCGGGGATCTGGTGCACGGGCGTCGCGGTGATGACGAGCAGCCCGAAGAAGGCCAGCAGCGCGAGCAGCGCCACGGTCACGATCGGCCCGATCCCCGCGGACAGCGGCGTCCCGACCGCCCAGCCGACCAGTCCGCCGGACCCGGGCCGGCCCTGCTCGGGGTCGGCGCCGGTCCCCGTCACCTGGGCGATGCCAAGCACGGACGCCGAGGTGCACAGCCAGCCGATCACCAGCCTGCCGCGCGCCTCGGGCTTCGGGGCGCTGCGCAGCAACCGGAGCGCCGCGACGAACAGCACGGCGGGCAGGACCATCACCAGGGAGCCGACGATCCAGCGCATGCCGTCGGCCAGAGCGCCGCCGACCGGACCGATCCCGTTGCTCCAGGCGGCCGCGCCGAGCACGATCGACAGCCCGAGGACGGCCAGGCCGACGCCGTCGCGCCGGTGCTCGGGAGCGAGCGGCTCGGCCTCTTCCGGCTTCGCGACGGAGCGAGCCAGGCCGCCGGCGCCACGCGCGAGCAGGTTCCAGCCTCCACGGACGACTCCCCAGAGACCGGGCGAGTTCTTCTTGCGGTTCGCCGGCCGCCGGGCACCGGACCGCTTCGCCGGCGGGCGCTTGCGTGACGCCGTCGCGCCGGAGCGGCCCCGTGACGCGGCGGCCGGCCGACGGGTCGACGTGGTGCGGGCAGCCATGCGTCGACCGTAATCGCCCGCGTACCCATGATCGGGCAGGCGGAGGACGTGTCCGGCAACTTCGGCTCCGGGCCCTAACGTTCCGGCCATGGCCGACCGCAACCTCCCGAGCCCGCGCGCCCATGGCAGCTGGCCGACCCCCATCACCTCGGAGCTCGTCGTCCGCGCCGCGGCACGGCTCGGCGAGGTGGTCGTGGACGGGGACGACGTCTGGTGGTCGGAGTCGCGGCCCGACGAGGGTGGGCGGTCGGTCCTCGTCCGGCGCGGAGGCGACGGCACGGTCACCGATCGGCTCGAGCGCCCTTGGAACGCCCGCACGCGGGTGCACGAGTACGGCGGCGGCGCGTGGACGGTCTCGGCCGGCACGGCGTGGTTCACCGAGTTCGGCGACCAGCGGCTGTACCGACTGGACCCCGGGGCGACCGTCCCTGTGGCCGTCACCCCGGAGCCGGAGGTGCCGGCGGGGACGCGGCACGCCGATCTGCGGGTCACGCCGGATGGCGTGCTGGCGATCCGGGAGACCCACCCCGCGGGCGGAGGCGTTGCCGACGTGCGCAACGAGGTCGTCCGCGTCGGCGCCCAGGGCACCGAGGTGCTGGTCAGCGGCCCCGACTTCGTCTCCGATCCCCGGCTCGCACCGGACGGCGGGGCACTGTGCTGGCTGCAGTGGGACCACCCGGACATGCCGTGGGACGCCGCGCAGCTCGTCGTCCGGACGGCGGACGGCGCCCGGACGGTCGTCGCCGGAGGACCCGGGGAGTCCGTCGTCCAGCCGGTGTGGGACGTCGACGGCAGCCTCCTGTTCCTCTGCGACCGCACGAACTTCTGGTCGCTGTACCGCTGGCGTTCCGATGGTGAGGCGGAGCTCGTCCTCGACGTCGGCAGCGACATCGCCGGGCCCGCGTGGGTGTTCGGCCTGAGCCGCTTCGCCCTCCTGGCCGACGGCCGGATCGTCGTGGCCTACGGGCGCGGCGGCGCCGACCGCCTCGCCGTCCTCGACCGCGACGGTGACCTCCGCGAGCTCGACCTCCCCTACGCGGCCTACCGGTACGTGACGGCCCAGGGAACGGCAGCGGTGTGCGTGGCGGCGAGCCCGGCGGCCGAACCGGTGGTCCTGCGCGTCGACGTCGACCGGGGGGAGCCGGAGGTCCTGCGCCCCGCACGGGACCTCGGCCTGGACCCGGCCTGGTTCGCCCGGCCCGAGCACGGAACGTTCCCGACGGAGGACCGCGGTACCGGTATCGCCGAGGCCCACGCGCTGGTCTACCCCCCTGCCAATCCGGACGTGTCCGCCCCCGAGGGGGCGCTGCCGCCGCTGATGGTCGTCGTGCACGGCGGGCCGACCGCCGCGGCCGTTCCGGTGCTCAGCATGGAGATCCAGTACTGGACCTCCCGCGGGTTCTGCGTCGCCGATGTCGACTACCGCGGCTCCACCGGCTACGGGCGCCGCTACCGGGACGCCCTGCAGGCACGCTGGGGCGTGCTGGACCTCGACGACGTGGTCGCCTGCGCTCGGCACCTCGCGGCCGCCGGCCGGGTGGACCCAGCTCGGCTGGCGATCCGTGGCGGCTCGGCCGGCGGGTACACCACCCTGGCGGCGCTGACCATGCGGCCCGGCGTCTTCACCGCGGGCGCCAGCCACTACGGCGTGGCCGACCTGGGTGCGCTGGCCACCGAGACGCACAAGTTCGAGTCGCGCTACCTCGACGGGCTGGTGGCCCCCCGTGACTCAGATGCAGGGCCCGAGGGGCCGACGTCTACGCCGAGCGCTCGCCGATCAACCACGTCGACGCCCTGGACACCCCGCTGGCCGTGTTCCAGGGTGAGGAGGACCAGGTCGTCCCCCCGGCCCAGGCCGAGGCGATCGTCGCCGCCCTCCGTCGGAGAGGGGTGCCGCACGCCTACCTGCTGTTCCCCGGCGAGCAGCACGGCTTCCGGAAGGCGGAGAACATCCGGGCCGCCCTGGACGGCGAGCTGTCCTCCTATGCCCAGGTGTGGGGCTTCGAGCTGCCCGCCGACGAGGGGATCGCGCCGATCGACGTCATCGGGCGCGGACGGTGACCGGAGCCGACGAGAAGGCGCGGCGCAAGCGACTGACGGAGGCCTTCCGTCGGGCCGAACAGGCGTCGAGCGCCGCCCTGATGCCCCTGGAGCGAGCGCAGCTCGAGGAGCTGCTCGACCACGTCCACGCCGCCGTGGCGGCCGACGGGTGCGACTCCACCTGGACGGGGACCGACGCATGGGCCCGGGGCGAGGGCGTCGACCTCGAGCATCTGCACCGAGGCCTGGCGGAGTACGGCGGGTTCTGCGACTGCGAGGTGGTCATGGACGTCCACCCCGAGGAGGTGTGGCCGACGCGCTACCGCTAGACCTCGAGGACCGTCGAGATGATCATCGGGCGGCGTCGGTGGGTGTCGGACACCCACTTGCCGACCGTCCGGCGGATGGTCTGCGAGAGCCGGTGCGGGTCGACCTCGCCGTCGTCCAGCGCCCGCCGGAGGGCGTCCTCCACGAGGTGCAGCGCCCCGTCGAAGGCGGCCGGGTCGTCGGAGAAGCCACGGGTGGACAGGTGTACCGGCCGCACGATCGTGCGCGTCGACGGCTCGATGACGACGGTCAGCGCCACGAACCCCTCGTCCCCGAGGATCCGCCGGGCCTGCAGCGACTCCTCCCCCACGTCGCCCACGTTGAGGCCGTCGACGTAGACGTTCCCGATCGGCACGCTCCCCACGATCGAGGCCTTGCCGTCGACGAGGTCCACCACGACGCCGTCCTCGGCCAGCAGCACCCGGTCGCGGCTCATGCCCGTCTCCTCGGCCAGGGCGGCGTGCGCGCGCAGGTGGCGCCACTCGCCGTGCACCGGCATCAGGTACCGCGGCTTGGCCACGTTGAGCAGCGTCCGCAGTTCGCCGGCCGGTGCGTGCCCGGACACGTGCACCCGAGCTGTCTCCTTGTGCACCACCGTGGCGCCGAGACGGGCGAGGCCGTTGATCACCTTGTAGACGGCGGTCTCGTTGCCGGGTACCAGGGACGAGGCGAGCACCACGGTGTCGCCGGCCTCGACGGTGATCTGATGGTGCTCTCCGCGCGCCATCCGGCCCAGCGCGGAGAGGGGTTCGCCCTGCGAGCCGGTGGACACCAGCACCACCTGATCCGACGGCATGGCCGCCGCTTCGTCCAGGGACACCATCAGCCCGGGAGCCACACGGAGGAGCCCGAGGTCACGGGCCACGCCCATGTTGCGGACCATGGACCGCCCGACGAGCGCCACCTTGCGCGAGTGCTTCTCGGCGCAGTCGAGCACCTGCTGGATCCGGTGCACGTGGCTGGCGAAGCTGGAGACGATCAGCCGCTGCGTCGCCCGGGCGAAGACGTCGTCCAGCACCGGGCCGATGCTCCGCTCGGGAGTCACGAACCCGGGGATCTCGGCGTTGGTCGAGTCCGAGAGCAGCAGGTCGATCCCGGAGAGCCCCAGCCGGGCGAACGCCCCCAGGTCGGTCAGGACGCCGTCCAGCGGGAGCTGGTCCATCTTGAAGTCACCGGTGTGCACCAGCACGCCGGCCGGCGTGTGCACCGCGACGGCGAGGGCGTCGGGGATGGAGTGGTTCACCGAGAGGAACTCGCAGGAGAAGGGCCCGGCCTGGTGGTCCTCGCCGGCGGCCACCTCCACCAGGACCGGGGCGATCCGGTGCTCACGCAGCTTGGCGCCCACCAGCGCGAGGGTGAACCGGGAGCCGATCAGCGGGATGTCGCTCCGCATCCGCAGCAGGTAGGGGACGGCGCCGATGTGGTCCTCGTGGCCGTGGGTGAGGACGACGGCGTCGATGTCGTCGAGGCGGTGCTCGATGACCCCGAAGTCGGGCAGGATCAGGTCGATGCCGGGCTGCTCGGCCTCCGGGAACAGCACGCCGCAGTCGAGGACCAGCAGCCGCCCGCGGAACTCGAGGACGGCCATGTTGCGGCCGATCTCGCCCAGTCCACCGAGCGCCATGACCCGCAGTGCGCCGTCGGGGAGGGGTGGCGGCGCCTTGAGGTCGAGGTGGGGCTGGGTGACCTGACCGCTCACAGCGCTCCGTTCACAGCGCGACGCCCCCGGCCGCGAGGTCGGTGCGCAGCTGCTCCACCTGCTCCGGCGTGGCGTCCACCAGCGGCGGCCGGACCGGGCCGGCCGGCAGACCGAGCTCCTTGAGGGCGGCCTTGACCATCATGGCTCCCTGCCCGCCGCCCATGATCCCGGTGTAGACGGGCAGCAGACTCTCGTTCACCGCCCGCGCCTTCTCCAGGTCCCCGGAGTCGACGGCCGCGACCAGCTCGGCCAGCCGAGGCCCCACGAGGTGGCCGACGACGCTGACGACGCCCACCGCGCCGAGCGCGAGCAGGGGAAAGGTCAGCATGTCCTCACCGCTGTAGTACGCGAGGTCGGTGCGGGCCAGCGTCCACGCGACGTCTCCGAAGTTCGCCTTCGCGTCCTTGACCGCGACGATCCGCGGGTGCTCGGCCAGCCGCACGAGCGTCTCCACCTCGATCGGCACGATGGACCGCGGCGGGATGTCGTAGAGCATCATCGGCAGGTCGGTGGCGTCGGCGATCGCGGTGAAATGGCGGAGCAGGCCCGCCTGGGTGGGGCGGTTGTAGTACGGGGTGACGGCGAGCAGGCCGTGCACGCCCAGCCGTTCGGCCGAGCGCGCGTTCTCGATGGAGTGCGCCGTGTCGTTGGTGCCGACCCCGGCCACGACGACGGCGCGGTCGCCGACGGCGTCGAGCACGGCCTCGAGGAGGGTGCGCTGCTCGGCGTCGTCGATCGTGGGCGACTCACCGGTCGTCCCCAGGACGACGAGCCCGTCGTGGGACTGCCGGTCGACCAAGTGCGCGGCGAGCTCCTGGGCCCCCGCGAGGTCGAGCGAGCCGTCCTCCGTGAACGGGGTCACCATCGCCGTGAGGACGCGCCCGAACGGCCGAGCGGGGTCGGTGGTCATGGGAGGAATCTACCCAGCGGGACGGACTGATTCCCGTCCGTACTCCGAGACCGCATACCGCAGTTCGCTCGACGCGGAGGTCGACCAACCCTCCGCAGGAGTGCGCGCGGTGCGCCGCCAGCCGGCGTCGAGGACCGGCGCCCAGGTGTCGCCCTCGACCTTGAGATCGACGTCGGTCACGACGACGCGGTGGGCGTACGGCAGGAACGCCGCGTACACGGCACCGCCTCCGATCACCCAGACGTCCTCGTAGGAGGACAGGACTTCCGCCACTGATGCGACCGCCCGGGCGCCGTTCGCTGCCCAGGCCCGGTCCGTGGTCAGCACCACGTTGGTCCGGCCCGGCAGCGGCCGGAACCGTCCGGGGAGCGACTCCCACGTTCGCCGGCCCATGACCACCGTGGACCCCGTCGTGAGGCGGCGGAACAGCGCGAGGTCCTCGGGCAGGTGCCAGGGCAGGCCGCCGTCCGAGCCGATCACCCGGTCGTGTGCCTGAGCCCACACCATTCCCACGGTCACCGGCTCACACGGCCACGGCGGCCCGGATCGCCGGGTGGTGCCGGTAGTCCCGCACCGTGAAGTGCTCGTAGGTGTAGTCGAACAGCGACGGCGCGGGCGCCAGCTCCAGCGTCGGGAAGGGCAGCACCTCGCGGGAGATCTGCTCGGTCACCTGCGCGGTGTGGTTGCGGTAGATGTGGCAGTCGCCGCCGACCCAGATGAAGTCGCCCGGCGCCAGGCCGACCTGGTCGGCCACCATCCGGGTGAGCAGCGCGTAGCTGGCGATGTTGAACGGCACGCCGAGGAACATGTCGGCGCTGCGCTGGTAGAGCTGGCAGGAGAGGCGGCCGTCGGCGACGTAGAACTGGAACAGCGCGTGGCACGGGGCCAGCGCCATCTCCGGAAGCGCGCCCACGTTCCACGCCGAGACGATCATGCGGCGGGAGTCGGGATCGGACCGCAACGTGGACAGGATCGAGGAGATCTGGTCGATCTCCTGCCCCCCGGGCGCCGGCCACGACCGCCACTGGACGCCGTAGACCGGCCCGAGCTCGCCCTCCGGGGAGGCCCACTCGTCCCAGATCGTGACCCCGTTGTCCCGGAGCCAGCCGACGTTGCTGTCGCCGCGGAGGAACCACAGCAGCTCGACGGCGATCGACTTGAAGTGCACCTTCTTGGTCGTCACGAGCGGGAACCGCTCCGAGAGGTCGTACCGCAGCCGCTCGCCGAAGAGACTGAGCGTGCCGGTGCCGGTCCGGTCCTCCTTGGGCGTCCCCTGCTCGAGGATGCGCCGCAGGAGGTCCTCATACTGGCTGTCGATGGGTTCCCCTGATGCCACGGACCCGAGACTACGGGCGGCCTCCGACCGCTGGCAGCGACCTGGATCACCCGTCAGAGGCACCGGCGGAAAGTCAGCCCTCGGTGACCAACGGGCTGGCGGCCACCTCCGAGCCGTCGGCCAACGAGCTGATCCGGAAGTCGGCGAACACGTTGCCGGCCACGCGCTGCAGCTCGCGCAGGCAGGCCACGGCCAGCTCGCGGATCTCGATGTCGGCGTGCTCGCTGGCCCGCATCGCGACGAAGTGCCGCCAGGCGCGGTAGTTGCCGGTGACGACGATGCGCGTCTCGGTGGCGTTCGGCAGCACCGCGCGCGCGGCCTGGCGGGCCTGCTTGCGCCGCAGCGTGGCGTTGGGCACGTCCGCGAAGCGCTTCTCCAGCCCGTCGAGCAGATCGGTGTAGGCCGCGAGCGCGGCATCGGTGGCGGCGAGGAAGCGCTCGTGCAGCTGGGGGTCCTCGGCGATGACGTCCGGCTCGACGAACGGGGCGTCGTGCTCGGGCACGTAGCGCTGCGACAGCTGGCTGTAGGAGAACTGCCGGTGCCGGACGAGCTCGTGGGTGAGCGACCGGGACACCCCGGTGAGGTACATGCTGACGGTGCCGTGCTCCAGCACCGACAGGTGCCCGACCTCGAGGATGTGCCGCAGGTACCCGGCGTTGGTCGCGGTGGCCGGGTTGGGCTTGCTCCACGACTGGTAGCAGGCCCGTCCGGCGAACTCGGCGAGCGCCTGGCCGCCCTCCGCGTCGGTCTCCCACGGCACGTCGGCCGGTGGGGTGAACTGGGTCTGGGCGACGACCTGGACCTTCAGCGGCACGATCTCGGGCACGGCGCGAGCCTACGGCGGCCATCCGGCGATCCCCCCGGCTCGACGAGCCGGTCGACCGGCGGGCGCAGACTGGGCTCGTGGACTGGATGCACGCAGGTGTGGCCGCCCTGGGCGGTCTGGTCGTCCTGTGGCTCCTGCTGGTGCTGCTGCTGTGGCGGGCCCGCCCCGACGAGCTCGGCATCCGCGAGGCCCTCCGGCTCCTGCCCGACGTCGTCCGGCTCGTGCGCCGGCTGGCTGCCGACCGCTCCCTGCCCCGGGGCGTGCGCATCCGGCTGTGGGCGCTGCTGGCCTATCTGCTCTCCCCCGTCGATCTGGTGCCGGACTTCGTACCCGTGCTCGGGTACGCCGACGACGTCGTGGTGGTGGCGGTGGCCCTGCGCTCCGTCGTCCGCCGGGCCGGCCCTTCGGCGCTCGACCGGCACTGGCCGGGGCAGCCGGCCGGCCTGGACGTCGTCCGACGCCTCGCCGGGATCAGTCCACGAGCCGGGGGCTTCCCGCCCGGCTGAGCTCCGCCGCGAGATCCCCCTGGTCGACGACGGTCACGTCGTCGAGCTGCAGCCAGTCGGCCATCAGCCGCAGCTCGCGGGCGAGCGCCGCGGCGACGAGGCGCCGGTCCGCGCCGTCCTCGGCATGGGCCGCCTGCACCCGGAGGACGCCGGCGTGCCGGTCGGCCTTGAGGTCGACGCGCGCCACGAGCCGGTCGCCGAGGAGGAAGGGGAGCACGTAGTACCCGTGGACGCGCTTGGCCGCCGGTGTGTAGATCTCCAGCCGGTAGCGGAACCCGAAGATCCGCTCCACCCGCGGCCGCTCCCACACCAGGGAGTCGAAGGGGCTCAGCAGCGCCCGGGCCTCGACGCGGCGGGGTCGCCGGGCCGACGGCTCCAGCCACGCCGGAGCGCCCCAGCCGGGCACTTCGACGGGCAGCAGCTCACCCGCGTCGGCGAGCTCGCCGACCGCGGTCCGGGCCGCGCCGGGGCGGAGCCGGAAGTAGTCGCGCAGGTCCCGCTCGGTGGCCACCCCCAGCGCCCGCGCCGCGGTGCGCACGAGCTCGCGGACGGCCTCGGCGGGGTCGGGGGTCGGGACCTGCAGGATCTCGGCCGGCAGCACCCGGGCAGTGAGGTCGTAGACCTTCTCGAAGCTCGACGTGCGGTGGGTGGCGGTGATCTCGCCGGTGTAGAAGAGCCACTCGAGGGCGACCTTCCCCGGATGCCAGTTCCACATCGTCCCGGGCCGGTCGGGCCGCGGTTCCGCGATGTCCCCGGCCCTCAGCGGCCCCTCGGCGCGCACCCGCTCCAGGACCTCGGCCACGTAACCGGGCCGCTCCTTCCGCAGGCGCACCATGTTGCCCCAGGCGTGCTCCTCGGCCGCGGCCATGCGCCAGCGCAGGAACGGGTGGAGCCGCACCGGCAGGAAGGACGCCTCGTGCGCCCAGTACTCGAAGACCTGGTGGCGGCGGGCGGTGAGCTCGTCAAGCGCCGTCCTCGGGTAGTTGCCCAGGCGGCTGAACGCCGGCAGGTAGTGCGCACGCGAGAGCACGTTCACCGAATCGATCTGCAGGACCGCGAGGCGCTCGGTCATCCGGCGCAGCTGCCGCGTGCCGGCCGGACCGCTCGGGCGCGGCTCGGCGAACCCCTGCGCCGCCAGGGCGATGCGCCGGGCGGCCGCCGCCGTCAGCCGCTCCCCGCCCGCTGCTCCCACGGATCAGATCCTGCCTCGCGCGTACGACGCCCCGCCCGGGGTCGTCCCTAGGCCGGTTCCAGCGGCGTCCGCCCGTCCTCTCCGGCGCCCGGACGCCGGCTCCGCGACTCCGTGCTGATCACGAATGCCACCGCCGCGATGATCACCGCGCCGCCTGCGAGGACGCTGGTCGTCAGCGGCTCGCCCAGGAGCACGGCGCCCAGGAGCACGGCCACCGCCGGGTTCACGTAGGCGTACGTGGTCACCAGGGACAAAGGGGCGTTGGCCAGGAGCCAGACGTAGGCGCTGTAGGCCACGACGCTGCCGATCCCGACCAGGTAGCCGTAGGCGAGCCACGACGAGGCGGACACGGCGGCGAGGTCCAGCCGGCTCCACTCCCCGCCGAGGGTTCCGAGCACGAGCATGGCGGTGCCCCCGGCGTACATCTCCACGACGGTGGTGGCGAACGGGTCCGACGGCAGAGGACGGCGGGTGGAGAGCACCGTCCCGAACGACCACAGCAGGGAGGACAACAGCACCAGCAGCAGCGGCAGGAGCTCTGTGGCCCCACGGAACCCGGGCAGCAGCAGCACGACCACCCCGGCCAGACCGAGGAGGAGGCCCGCCACGGTGCCGGTCGACGGCCGGTCGTGCAGGAGCGCGCGGAGGACCACCACCCACAGCGGCGTACCGGCGATCAGCAGCGCGGTCAGGCCGGAGGCGACGTCCTGCTCGGCCACGGCGACCAGCCCGTTCCCGCCGACGAGCAGCAGCAGGCCGCAGAGGGCGGCGGTGGCCAGCTGCCGCCCCGACATGCGGAAGACGGCGCGTCCCCGCAACGCCAGCAGGCCGAGGCAGAGCACCGTGCCGGCCAGGAGGAAGCGCGTGCCCATCGCGAGGAACGGGGGAAGGCTCGCGACGGTCACCTTGATGGCGAGGTAGGTCGATCCCCAGACGACGTAGACGCTGCCCAGCGCTCCAAGGACCGCCGCGGTGACCGGGCGGACGGGCGGATCGGGAGCACCACGGCGGGGGCGCGTCGTCGTCACCCGGGCATTGCAGCACCCGGCCGCCCGCCCCCCGCTGCCGGTACCGCGGCCGACCTAGGCTGCCCGGGTGAACCCCGAGGCCCCGTTCCCCCGCCTCACCGGCAACGCCGACGTCTCGGTGCGCCCGGCCCGGCCGGACGACGCCGCCGAGATCGCCCGGATCCAGGTGGTCACCTGGCGGACGGCCTACCGGTCGCTCCTGCCGCGGGAGGTGCTCGACGAGTGGGACCCGGCTGGCGCCACCGCCTCCTGGGACTCCGCCATCGCCTCCCCGCCCACGCCGGGGCACGGTGTGCTGGTCGCCCTGGAGCGCAACTCGGTCGTGGGCTTCGCTGCCTTCGGCCCTGCCGAGCTGTCGGACGGCGAGGCGAGCAACCCGGCCGGCCCGACGACCGAGGTGTCCACCCTGCTGGTGGAGCCACGCTGGGGACGCCGGGGGCATGGGAGCCGCCTGCTGGCCGCGGTCGTCGACATCACCAGGGGACGCGGCGTCGCTCGGCTCCAGGTGTGGCTGCCGGAGGCCGACGCCGTCTCCGTCGGTTTCTACGAGTCAGCCGGCTGGGCGCCGGACGGCTGGGCTCGCACGCTCGACACGGGGGCGGACGGCGGGTTGCGCGAGCTGCGCTGGCACGCGCTGATCGACGACGCGCCGCCGGAATGAGCTTCGCCGGCTTTCCGGACGAAGGTCTGGTCTTCTACGAGGGTCTGGAGGCCGACAACTCCAAGACCTACTGGCAGCGCAACAAGGCCGCCTACGAGGCGCACGTCCGGGCGCCGCTGACGTCGCTGCTCTCGGAGCTGACCGACGAGTTCGGCCCGGCGAAGGTCTTCCGCCCGTACCGTGATGTCCGCTTCAGCTCCGACAAGACGCCGTACAAGACCCATCAAGGCGCGGTCGTTACGCCGCAGGGCCGAGGGATCGGCTCGTGGTACGTGCAGGTCTCCGCCGACGGCCTCCGGGTGTCCGGTGGCTGCTGGCGACTCGAGACCGACCAGGCCGCCCGTTACCGCCGCGCGGTGGCCGACCCGGTGCAGGGGCCCCGCCTCGAGCAGGAGGTGCACCGGCTGGCGGACGGCGGCTGGGCCATCGAGGGCGAGCGGCTGGTGCGCGTGCCGGCCGGCTTCTCCGCCGACGCCGACCGCCTGGACCTGCTCCGGCACAAGTCACTGCACGCGACGAAGGGATGGGACCCGCAGGACTGGCTCCACGAGCGCCGCGCGCTGGAGGTGGTGCGCTCCTGCTGGCGCGACCTGCGGTCTCTCAACGATTGGCTCGCCGACAACGTCGGGGCGACGACGAAGGAGGTCCGCCGCCGCTGACCGCGCGGCGGCCGCGTGGGTGCGGGCATGCCGAACGGGGCCCCGGCATGGCTGCTGGGGCCCCGTTCGGGAATGGTTGTCCGGCGGTGTCCTACTCTCCCACCCCGTCTCCAGGGCAGTACCATCGGCGCTGAGAGGCTTAGCTTCCGGGTTCGGAATGTGACCGGGCGTT
>JALYMS010000333.1 GCA_030773535.1 Actinomycetota bacterium
CGGGCTACTTCGAGGAGCGGGCTGCGGTCTGGGCCGAGGAGTTCCAGCCGTACCTCGACGCGGTGGAGTCCCTGCGCAGCGAGGCGGAAGGACGCACCTACGTGGCGACCGAGACCGTCTTCGACCGGATGGCCACCACACTCGGGCTCCAGGACCTGACGCCGGAGGGCTACCGCCGGGCGGCGGGCAACGAGAGCGAGCCGGCACCGGGTGACCTGACCGCGTTCGAGACGGCGCTCGCGGACGGGTCGGTCGAGGTCTTCATCTACAACTCGCAGACCCGTGGCAGCATCCCGGATCAGTTGCGCGCCTCCGCCGAGGAAGCGGGAGTGCCAGTGGTGGAGGTGACGGAATCGCCGTCGGACGCCGAGGGTTCCTTCGTCGCGTGGCAGGTCGGCCAGCTCACGGCGCTCCGCGACGCGCTTCGAACGACCCCGTGACCCCGACCGTCGCTCCGGCCCACGCTCCGGCGGTCGACCGGACCGGCGAACGCTCCCCGGCCCTGGTGCTCGACGGCGTCAGCGTCGCCCGCGGGGGGCAGACCGTGTGGTCCCAGGGAACGTTCACCGTCCGCGCCGGTGCGGTGGTCGGGGTGATCGGCCCCAACGGAGCGGGCAAGACGACGATGTTCCAGGTGGCCCTGGGCCTGCTGCCGGTGACGTCCGGTCGGGTCGAGGTCCTCGGCGCCCCGCCGCGCCGAGGCAATCGGCGGATCGGCTACGTCCCGCAGAACTACACCGCGGCACTGGGCGACGCGATCCGCTGCCGTGACCTGGTGACCCTCGGTCTCACCGGGGGGCGCTTCGGGCTCCGCCGGACGTCTCCGGCCGAGCGGCAGCGGGTCGACCAGGCGCTGGCCCGGGTGGGCGCCGAGGCCTACGCCGAGCGGCGCATGTCGGAGCTCTCCGGGGGCCAGCAGCAGCGGGTCGCCATCGCCCAGGCCATCGTGGACGACGCCGAGCTGCTGCTGCTCGACGAGCCCCTGGCGAATCTCGACCTCCGCAACCAGCAGGAGATCGTCCGGTTGCTCGGCGACCTGCGCCGCGAACGCGACGCGACGATCATGGTCGTCGCCCACGACCTGAACCCGCTCCTCCCGGTGCTGACCGACGCCGTCTACCTGCTCGACGGCCACCCGCACCACGACGAGATCGGCCACGTCGTCCAGGAGGAGCTGCTGACCCACCTCTACGGCACACCGGTCGGCGTCGTCCGGACCGCGCAGGGCGACCTCTTCACCCGGGCCGCCTGGCGGGAGCCGGAGGAGTGAGCGCTTGAACCCCACCGTGCTGGCCGTGGAGTTCCAGTCGAACTGGCTAGAGGTCCTGCAGACCTCCTTCATGCGCAACGCGCTCGTCGGCGGCTCGCTGGTCGCCGTAGCCGCCGGCCTCCTCGGCTACTTCGTCATCACCCGGCAGAACGCGTTCGCGGCGCACGCCCTGGCCCACATCGGCTTCCCCGGGGCCACCGGAGCGATCCTCGTCGGCGTCCCGGTCACTCTCGGGCTCGCCGTCTTCTGCGTCGGGGGCGGACTGCTGATCGGGCTGCTGGGCCGGCGGGTCGCCGACCGGGAGATGGCCACCGGAACGATCCTCGCCCTGGCCACCGCAGTGGGCGTGCTGTTCGCGTCGCTCGCCAGCGCCAACGCGGGGACGACCACCTCGGTGCTGTTCGGCAACCTCCTGGGCATCTCGGGCGACCAGCTGCTCGTCTTCGCCGGCTTCACCGCCGCGGTCGTGGGAACGCTGGCCGTGCTAGCCCGGCCCCTGGTCTTCGCCTCGGTGGACCCGGCCGTGGCCGAGGCCCGAGGAGTCCCGGTCCGGGCACTGGGACTGGCCTTCGTCGTGCTGCTGGCACTGACCATAACCATGGCGGTCCAGGTCGTGGGCACCCTCCTGCTCTTCGCGCTGGTGGTCACCCCGGCCGCCACGGCCCTGCGGCTGACCGCCCGCCCCGTCCGGGTCGCGGCGCTGGCGGTGGCCCTGGCCCTCGGGTCCGTATGGGGCGGGCTGGTCCTCTCGGCGATGGTCGATCTACCGCCGAGCTTCTTCATCGTGTCGCTGGCCGTCCTGGCCTGGCTCACCGTTCTCACCGCCACCGCCACCGGCCGTCGATCGAGGCCGGCCCGCCCGCCCGCGGACACCCACCATGCCCATTAACCTGCGCTTACGTGAGCGAGATCTCACGCGTTAGGGCCGGATCACCCGATCGATGCTGTTTCCGAGGGGACGGCCGGGGCAGGGTTGCCTCATGGCCGACACGCAGCACGACGCCCGCACGGGCGAGAACTCCTCCACACCGCAGACCGAAGGATCCCGCAGCCCCGAGAGCACGGCCATGACCGTCGCCCGACTGCTCGCCAACCCCCGCCGCACCCGCCGGGACTGACCGCCCGGGCACGGGCCCTTCCGCTCGGTCGCCCCTCCTGCCCCGCCGTCCCCCGTCGCCTCGGCGAACCCGCCCGCCTCTCGTCACCCAGAGCAACCATCCCGGCGTGCCGTGGACTGCTCCGTCACGGTCGTCGTGCACGATCGGCCCCGTGACCGCTGCCCTGAGCCTTGCCTCCGCCGCCGAACCGGGTGCCGGCGCTTCCGGTGCCGCAGATGCCGGGGCGCCGGTCCGCCGCAGCCGTGCGGAGCGGCAGGCGATCGTCCTCGACACCGCCGAGCGGCTCTTCGCCGGGCGCAGCTCGCGCAGCGTCGGCATGGACGAGCTCGTCCGCGAGACCGGCCTGGGGAAGATGACCGTCTACCGGCTCTTCAAGGGCAAGGACGACCTGGTCGGCGCCTACCTCGCCCGCAAGGCGGCCACCGTGCTCGCCTACATCGACGCCGAGCTGGTCCGCCTGGAGGGCAACCCTCGCGCGGCGCTGCTCTCGGTGGTGGAGGCCGTCGAGCGGGACGTCACCCGCACCGGTTTCCGCGGCTGCCCCTTCACCAACGTGAGTAGCGAGTACGACGATCCTCAGCACCCCGCCCGCAGCGCCGCCGCCGACTACAAGTTCGAGCTGCACATGCGCCTGGAGCGCCTCGCCGAGCAGCTCGTGCCCCGCGGCGGTGAGGACCTCGCCGCCCAGATCCACCTGATCCTCGACGGCATGTACCTCTCGGGCGGCCTGCTGGGCCCCGATGGCCCCGCCTCCCACGGCCGCCGGCTCGCCGAGCGGCTGATCGTCATCGCCTCGACCGCGCACGACCGTCCCCGCGCCTGAGATCCCGGCACCGTCCTTCCGACGTCGCCCGGAGCGGCGACTCGCCGTCGCCGCTTGCAGGATGGCCGGGTGAGCACAGATCGCAGCCGCCCCGACCTGGACGACACCACCGTCGAGGGGCTCGGGAAACTGTCCGAGGCGCTCGAGACGGTGGAGCAGGCGCGCGGACTGCTCTACGGCTTCGACCAGCTGACCGGGAAGGCGGACCTGCTCCTGCAGGACGCTGTCGAGCTGCTGCGCGAGGCCGGGCACCGGGCGTTGGCCGAGGATCTGGACCGGAACCTGATCGGTCGCAACGTCGTCGCGGACCGGTGGACCTTCCAGATCGTCGAGGACTACCACGAGAGCTACTGGGCCGCGTTCCGTTCCTTCGACGAGCGCGCCCGGATCGAGCTGGCCGACGGGAACCGCCACGTCCACGAAGCGCGGATGAAGCAGCGCGAACGTACGAAGGGTCATCCCCGCCACGAGCCCGGCCCCGCCCTCGAAGAGTGACCATATTCCCGTTCCGGCCGACACAGTGGACCGGTCGCGGGGGCGGGAGGCCTCCCGACCGGGACACGGGCAGCGGCTCATCGCAGCAGGGAACGGCACGTGGCCGCGGTTTCGCCCGGAGGGCGACGATCGGCATGGCCGCGGTTTCGCCCGGAGGGCGACGGTGTCATGGACAATGAGCACATGACCATGCCGGCACCGGACGACGACGAGCGCGACGCGCAGCCCCTCGGCAGTGAGTCGGCGCCGCCCGGTGACGCTGAGTCACAGGGCGGCGTGAACGACGGCGTCGCCGGGCCGTCCTATCCGCCAGCGGAGACCGAGCCCGACGCGTCCTGAGCGCGCTCACTGCACGGCATCCGCGGCGACCGGACACTGGATCCCGTGACCTCCCCCGATCCGCGTCCCGGCACGGGCGGCGAACCGCTGTCCGCCGGCCCGCCGTACACCCAGCCCGCCGCCCCGCTTCCTGCCGCTCCGGCGCCGCCGTCCGCAGCACCCTCCGCAGCGTCGGGCGGCGCGGCCGGCGGAGCCGCGAGCCGGCCCTCGCCGTCCACCGCGCCCAGGCCGGCGCGGCACGCGGGAAAGACGATCGGGCGCACGCTGGCGCTGGCGCTCCTGGTGTTCGTGACGGTCATCCTCGTCCTGTTCGTCGTGTTCAACACCCAGACCGTGGAGATCAGCCTGGTCTTCACCGACGTGCAGGCACCGCTGGTGGTCGCGCTGCTCGTCGCAGCCGGCCTCGGCGGGCTCGTGGTGGCACTGGCATCGCTGCTCCGGCGGGCCCGGCGCGGTCGCTGACCGCAGCTCCTCACCCTACGTGGGCGTGTCCGCGGTCCCGGTCTTGCCTCGTTCCTACTCGCCGGTAATAGTTGTTGTTACTGGCGAGTAGAACGTCGCCGGCGGACCGTACGGACACGGGAGCGCACGCCATGAGCCACTACACCGCCAACCTGCGGGACCTCGAGTTCAACCTCTTCGAGTTCCTGGACACCAAGGACCGCTTCGGCACGGGGCCGTTCGCGCAGATGGACGCCGACACCGCGCGCGGCGTCCTGGCCGAGGTCCGCCGACTGGCCGAAGGGCCGGTCGCCGCCTCCTTCGTCGACGCCGACCGCAATCCGCCCGTCTTCGATCCTGCGACGCACTCCGTGACCCTGCCGGAATCGTTCAGGAAGTCCGTCCAGGCGATCAACGACGGCGAGTGGTACCGGATGGACCTACCGGAGGAGCTTGGCGGCTTCGGCGCTCCGCACGCGCTCACCTGGGGCGCCTTCGAGATGATCCTGGGCGCCAACCCGGCTGCCTTCATGTACGGCTCCGGCGCGGCCTTCGCCGCCATCCTGCACGAGCTGGGCACCCCCGACCAGAAGCGCCTCGCGGAACTCATGCTGGAGAAGGGCTGGGGCGCCACGATGGTGCTCACCGAACCCGACGCCGGATCCGACGTGGGCGCGGGTCTCACCAGGGCCGCGCAGCAGCCCGACGGCACGTGGCACATCACCGGCGTCAAGCGGTTCATCACCTCGGCCGAGCACGACCTGTCGGACAACATCATCCATCTGGTCCTGGCCCGGCCCGAGGGGGCGAAGTCCGGCACCAAGGGGCTGTCGCTGTTCGTGGTTCCCAAGTTCCACGTCGATCTCGCCACCGGGGAGCTCGGCGAACGCAACGGGGCCTACGTGACCAACGTCGAGAAGAAGATGGGCCTGAAGGTCTCCACGACCTGCGAGCTGACCTTCGGCGCCGGCGACGTCCCGGCTCGCGGCTGGCTGGTCGGCGAGGTGCACGACGGCATCGCGCAGATGTTCAAGGTCATCGAGCACGCCCGGATGTTCGTGGGCGCCAAGGCGATCGCCACCCTGTCGGCCGGCTACCAGATCGCCCTGGACTACGCGAAGACCCGCGTGCAGGGCGCCGACCTCACGGCCACGAGCAAGGACGCACCCCGGGTGACCATCACCCACCACCCGGACGTGCGCCGCTCGCTGATGCTGCAGAAGTCCTACGCCGAAGGCATGCGCGCCCTCTACCTGTACGCCGCGAGCTTCCGCGACCAGGTGACCGAGGCCGAGGCGGCCGGTCAGGGCGACAGCGAGGCGGCGAAGCTCGCGGAGCGGGTGAACGACCTGCTGCTGCCCGTCGTGAAGGGCTTCGGGTCGGAGCGGGCGACGCAGCTGCTCACCGCGGAGTCGCTGCAGACCCTGGGCGGCTCGGGATACCTGCAGGACTACCCGATCGAGCAGTACATCCGGGACTCCAAGATCGACACCCTCTACGAGGGCACCACGGCGATCCAGGGCCAGGACCTGTTCTTCCGCAAGATCGTGAAGGACGGCGGGGTTGCTCTCAGCTGGCTGGCGGAGCAGATCCAGGCCACCGTCGAGGGCGAGGTCGGCAACGGCCGGCTCAAGGAGGAGCGGGTGCTGCTCGGCGCTGCCCTCTCCGACGTCCAGGGCATGCTCACCGCCATGTTCGGGCACCTGAGCGCGGCTCAGGAGGACATGACCGCGCTCTACACGGTCGCGCAGAACACCAGCCGGCTGCTGCTGGCCACCGGGGACCTGATCACCGGCTGGCTGCTGATCCGCCAGTCGGAGGTCGCCCTCGCGGCGCTCGCCGGCGAGGTGAGCGACAAGGACCGGTACTTCTACGAGGGCAAGCTGGCCGCCACCCGGTTCTTCGCCACCCAGGTGCTGCCGCGCTTGTCCGCCGAGCGGCTCATCGTCGAGAACACCGACAACGCGCTCATGGAGGTGCCCGAGGAAGCGTTCTGAGTCGCCGACCGCCGGCGGCTGCGCCTCCTCGCCCCCGACAGCTCCGCCCGCGCCGGCGAACGGCCGCCTCCCTCTCGAGGGAGGCGGCCGTCGGTCGTTTCGCGCATGCCGGCCGGTGGGCATGATCCGACGAACCGCCGCCGGACAGGAGGACCGCCATGACCGACCCCGCTGGAAGCGACCGACTGCAGCAGGACGTGCCGACCGCCTCGGCGACCGGCGACAACAGCAGCACCGGCTCGTCGTTCGACGACGTCCCCCTGACGCGCGAGGAGGCCGTCGACCGGGACACCTCGGTCGACGACGAGCTGCCCGCCAAGGTCGACGCCGACGTGGCCCTTATCGAGCGGGCCGGTCCCGCCGACGGAGCATGAGAGCGGGCACCGTGCCCAGACCGAGCCGAGGAGCACCATGAGCGATCCGACCGGGTACCGCGAGTCGCCCGACACCACCGACGGGCCCGTGGCCGAGGACCAGACGGACGACTCGCCGGAGGGCGACGCCACGCTCACCACCGATGACGACGCACAGATCGACGACGGAATCGTCCGGCCCGGCAACGCACCGGACTGAGCCCGTCGTCCGGCGGGCGCTCGCGAGTGTGGCGCGGGACCACAGAACTGCGACGGGCCATGTGGTCCCCCGCCGTCGGACGCCCGTGACGCGGGCCACTACCGTGCCCCCATGGCGAACGAACTGGCGGGACGGCGTGCTCTGGTGACCGGCGGGGCCTCGGGCATCGGGCGGGCCTGCGCCGTACGGCTGGCCGCGGCCGGCGCCGAGGTGGTCGTGGCCGACCGCGACGCCGAAGCGGCGAAGTCCGTCGCCGAACTCGTCGGCGGCACGGCGGTGGCGGTCGACCTCTCGGATCTGGACGCCGTCGACGCCCTGGACCTCGACGTCGACGTCCTGGTGAACAACGCGGGGTTGCAGCACGTGGCGCCCCTCCACGAGTTCCCCGTGGATCGGTTCTCCTACATCCTCCGGCTGATGCTCGAGGCGCCGTTCCGGCTGGTCCGTGGCGCACTGCCGCACATGTACGAGCAGGGCTGGGGGCGCATCGTCAACATCAGCTCCGTCCACGGGCTGCGTGCGTCGCCCTTCAAGTCCGCCTACGTCACCGCCAAGCACGGCCTGGAGGGGCTCTCGAAGGTGATCGCGCTGGAGGGCGCCGCCCACGGGGTGACGTCCAACTGCGTCAACCCGGCCTACGTCCGGACGCCGTTGGTGGAGGGCCAGATCGCTGACCAGGCCAAGGCGCACGGGCTCTCCGAGGACGACGTGGTCGCCCAGGTCATGCTGGCGCCCGCGGCGATCAAGCGGCTGATCCAGCCGGAGGAGGTGGCCGACGCGGTCGCGTACCTCTGCTCCCCTGCGGCCACTTCGGTCACCGGCAGCAACCTCGTGATGGACGGCGGGTGGACCGCCCACTGAGCGCGCGCCCGCCGAGGATGCCGCGCCCGAGCCGCGTGACCCGTCCGGCGGGCCCGGCTGCGGGCGCCGGCACGCCGGTCGGCCGGGCCGCCGAGTTCTTCGAGCTGCTCCTCGGCGACGCGGCGGCGACGGAGTTCGAACGTCCGCTCGTCCGCGCGCGGGCCGGTGGCGCCGACCCCGCCGAACTCGCCGAACTCGAACGGGTCAAGGCCCTGGCGCTCGCCGTCCGGGAGGCCTTCGCCGCTCGCCGTCGGCGGGAGTCGGAGCTCACCGCGCTCTTCGACACGGCCAGCGACCTGGCTGCGCTGCGCGGCGTCGACTCGGTCCTCACCGCGATCGTGCGCCGCGCCCGGCAGCTGCTGGGGGCCGACGTCTCCTACCTGACCCTCAACGACGACGCCCACGGGCACACCTACATGCGGGTCACCGACGGATCGGTGTCCGCGCGGTTCCAGGCCCTCCGGCTGCCGATGGGCGCCGGGCTCGGCGGTCTGGTCGCGCAGACCGCGGCGCCCTACGCGACCGCGGACTACTTCTCCGACGGTCGCTTCCGGCACACGCGTGAGATCAACGACGGCGTGCACGAGGAGGGGCTGATCGCCATCCTGGGCGTTCCGCTCATCCGCGGGTCGCAGGTGATCGGCGTGCTCTACGCCGCCGACCGCAAGGAGCGCAGCTTCGACCGCTCCGAGGTGGCACTGCTGGGCTCACTCGCCGCGCACGCCGCGATCGCCCTGGACAACGCCCGGCTCCTCGAGGAGACCCGCACCGCGCTGGACGAGCTCTCGGCGGCGACCGGCGAGCTGCGGGCGTACACCGCGTCGGTCGAACGGGCGGCGGGCGCCCATGACCGGTTCATCGACGTCGTCCTGCGCGGCGGCGGGGTCGAGGACGTCGCCGCCGCGGTGACCCAGGCTTTGGGCGGCAGCATCATCGTGCTGGACGAGGAGGGCCGGGTGGCCGCCGACGCGGCAGCCACCGACACGGCGCTGCCCGCGGATCCGGCGGGTGCCCTCACCCTGGCGCGGTCGACGGGCCGCACGGTCCGGGAGGGCAGCTGGTGGACCGCCGCCGTGACGGTCGACAGCGAGTTGCTGGGCGGCCTCGTGCTGCACCGGGAGGAGGAGCTGTCGGAGTCCGACCAGCGCATTCTCGAGCGCGCCGCGCTGGTCACCGCGCTGCTGCTGCTGATCCGGCGGACGGCGGGCGAGGCCGAGAACCGGGTGCGTGGGGAACTGCTCGAGGAGCTGCTCACCTCGTCGGCGCGCGACCCCGACGGACTGCGCGAGCGCGCCCGGCGTCTGGGAGCGGACCTGGACCGCCCACTGGCGGTGGCCGTGGCGCGGGTGGAGGAACGGTTCCGGCCGCGCGCCCTGGCCGCGGCCACCCACCTGGCCGCCACGCGCGGGGGTCTCGCGGGCCCGCACGACGGCTGCGTCGTCCTGTGCCTGCCCGACCTCCTCCCCGGCGAGGCTGCCGCGACGGTCCAGCGCGAGCTGGCGCAGGCCGGCGCGGGGCCGGTGACCGTGGGCGGGAGCGGACCGGCATCCGGACCCGCCGCCATCGCGCCGGCGCACGCGGAGGCGGCCCGGTGTGCGGCGACACTGGTCGCCCTCGGCCGCAGCGACAGCGCGGCGGGGGCCGACGAGCTGGGGTTCTTCGGCCTGCTGGTCGGCGAGGGACGTGACGTGCGGTGCTTCGT
>JALYMS010000334.1 GCA_030773535.1 Actinomycetota bacterium
CTCATACCGCTGGCGGCGTACCTCCTCTGGCGGCCGGTGGTCGGCACCCTGTCGGCGTCCGCCGTGACCGGGCTGGTGACGATCTTGACCGCCCACCCGCAGAAGCCCGACGAGTGGCTGGTGCTCAGCTGCCTGCTGCCGTGGTGGCTGCTGGCCGTGCGGGACGTCCGTGCGCCGGGGGCCGCACGCTGGTCGTCCTGGCGGCTGGGCGTCGTGCTCGGACTGCTGCTGCTCTTCCACACCTACTGGTTCCTGCCCTTCGGCGTGGCAACGCTGCTGGCGCTGGCGTACGACGCCGTGCGAGGCCGCCTCCGGCCGGGGATCGAGCCGCGACTGCCCATGCGACGGGCTCTGGCCATCGGCGCGGTGGGCTTCGCGGTCTCCGCCGTGTCTTGGGTACCCGTGGTCCTGGCACGGCTGCGGTTGCCCTCGGACGACCTGCAGCTGCGCTACTCCTACCTGGGCGGCACCGACGTGCCCTTCCCCTCGGTGATCGAGGCAGGGGAGGCCGTCGGCGTGGTGGGTCTTGCCTGGCTCGGGTGGGCCGCCTGGCACCGGTTGCGCGGGTACGACCTCGGCGACCGCACCTGCGAGGTCGCCGGAGCCCTGGGCCTGGCTCTCGTCGGCTGCCTGGTCACGCTGGGCATCGGCACGCTCGCCGAGCGGGCCGACGTAGGGTTTCTCGCCTTCAAGACCAGGGACGCCGTGCTCGCGGTCCTGCTCGCCGCCGGTGTGCTCGGCGCCGCCGACTGGCTGCAGCGGTGGCTCGGGCCCGCGCAGGCCGGACGATCGCCTCGCGCGCCGTGGGGGGCTCGTCTCGCTCCGGTCGTGCTGGCAGCAGCTGCGGCGGCCAGCGCCGCGTACCACTTCGCCGATGTCTGGGTCACCGGTCACTACGCCCTGGTCGCCCAGACGACCCGCTACCCCGACGGGTCGGTGCCCACCGGGGACCCGGGGAATAAGCCCTACATCGGCACGCTGTTCGTGCGCCCGAGCGACCCGCCGGTCACGGAGGTCCGCGCAGCATGGCGGGCGTTGCGCCCAGACGTACCGCTGTCGGACGCCGTCCTCGTCACCTCGCAGGTCGACCTGCTCGCCACGACGCCCGTCCACGGGTTCATGGCCTACAAGAGCATCTACTCCCACCCGAACGGCCGGTTCGAGGACCGCGTGGCGCTGCTCGAGGAGGTTGCCGCCTGCCCGACTTCCGCCTGTGCGGCCGAGCTGCTGCGGAACGGCCTCGATCCGGTCGACGGCCTGGTGCTGCAGCGCGACGAGGAGTCGTTGGTCCTGCCCTTCATGGTCGACGACTTCCCGAACCGCACCCGGCCGGCGAAGGTCACCTTCCCCGACCGGGTGCTGACCGGCCCGGAGTTCGAGCGCATCGAGCTCGGCCGGATCGTCGTCATCGCGCTCCGGCCATGACCACGGACACGGTTCCCGGACCAGCGGACTGGTCAGGCTGCGCCTGACACCGGCCGGGCCGACAGCGCCTCGGTCAAGAGCGCGACGAGCGCCTCGAGCTGCACGTCCGCCGACGACGAGATCTCGTCGTCCGACCCGTCGAGCGCTCGAGCGGCGAGCCCCGCCTTGCCCTCGATGAGCTCGGCGATCCGGGCGTCGATGGTCTGCGCGGCGATGATGCGCCACGCGGTGACCGGTTCGGTCTGACCGATGCGGTGGCTGCGGTCGATGGCCTGGGTCTGCTCGGCGTCGGTCCAGGAGAGCTCGGCCAGCACGACGTTGGAGGCCACCTGCAGATTGAGGCCCACGCCCGCCGCCGTGAGGGAGCAGATCGCGACGGCGACGCCGGGATCGCCGACGAAGGCGTCGATGTTGTGCTGACGAGCGCCGGGCGTCTGGTCGCCCCGGATCGAGGAGAACCGGATCCCCTGCCGGGTGAAGGTCTCCTCGGCGACGTCCAGCACGTCGACGTGCTTGGCGAAGAAGACCACCTTCCCCGCACTCCGAGCGAGCTGTGCGGTGTAGTCGGCGGCGAGCCCGGCCTTGGCCCGGCCGATGCGCCGCATCATGCCGAAGACGTTCTCGCCGGCGGACGTCGTCGTCGCGTCCTTGAGCTCCCAGCCGGCCACCTTCCGCACCAGGTCGGCGTCGACGCCCTCGACGACGGTGGCGGACGTGCGAGCGGCGAGCGCGCTGTCGTACCGCGCCACCAACCGGGCGGCGAGGTCGCGCTCGGCCGCGCGGATCGATCGGCCGTCCTTGTCGTCGAGCTCGACCGGGAGGTCGGCGATGCGGCGGGCGGGGATGTCGGCTGCCACGTCGATCTTGCGGCGCCGCACGATCCCGCGGTTGATGACGCACCGGCGCGCGGCCGGGTAGAAGGCGGGGTCCGCAGGGGTCAGGCCGGTGCCCTCGAGCGCGTCCGCCAGCTGGCCGAGCGGCTTGGACTCGTCGATCCAGCCGAGGAACTGCCAGATGGCCCGGAAGTCCTCGATGTCGTTGATCAGCGGCGTACCGGTCAGGGCCATGAGCAGGGGCTGGGCGTGGCGGGCCCGGATGCGCTCGGACAGCTCCAGCACGCGTTGGGACCGCTGGGACGTCTTGTTCTTGATGAAGTGCGCCTCGTCGACCACCATGCCGCGGAAGCCGAAGTCGCCGAACCAGCCCACGTGGCGGTCGAGCACCTCGTAGTTGACCACGACGATGTCGGCGAACCCGTCGACCGTCTCACCGTTGCCGTGGACGACGGTGGCCGAGCGGTGGGGCGTCCAGAGGCCGGCCTCGCGCGCCCAGTTGGTCTTCACCACGCTCGGGACGACCACCAGCAGCGGATAGGCGTTCGCCGCCTCGGCAGCCAGCAGTGC
>JALYMS010000335.1 GCA_030773535.1 Actinomycetota bacterium
TGGTCGGCGCCGCGCTCGCTGCGGCTGGGCTCGTGCCGCTGGCGATCTCGGCGATCCTCCGGCGGCGAGAACGGCGGACGCCGGCCGGCACGCCGGTCGGGGAGGCTTCCGCCGAGCGCGAGCTCCGGGTCCCGGCCGCCTGACCGCAGGCGGTCGCTGCAACGAGGCTGCAACGTTGCAGCGTCCCGCGTCCGCGCCGCGAGCTCCCCTCCTCCACTCGTCCCAGAAGGGGTTTCCCGCCCCGGAGGGTCGCCGTCCCCGCCCGCGCAGGCAGCTTCCGGACATCACGTCTGGCCAAGAAGCGCTTCCCGGGTCAGACTCCGCCGTGCGGCCCGGAAGTGACCGGGACCACAGGGGAGAGCGGAGGTCTCGTGACGCAAGTCAACGTGCGGGTCGATGGAGTGTCCTACTCGGACGACGTGGAACCGCGGACGCTTCTCGTCCACTACCTGCGGGAGCAACTCGGGAAGGTCGGCACCGTCGTCGGGTGCGACACCAGCAACTGCGGTGCCTGCACCGTCCACCTCGACGGCGAGGCGGTGAAGAGCTGCACCGTGCTGGCCGTCCAGGCCGACGGATGCGAGGTGACCACCATCGAGGGGATCGCCCCCGAGGGCAGCCTGCACCCGATGCAGAAGGCGTTCCACGAGCTGCACGGACTGCAGTGCGGGTTCTGCACCCCCGGGATGATCATGGCCTCGATCGACCTGGTGAACGACAACCCGAACCCCACCGACGACGAGGTGCGCGAGGGCATCGAGGGCAACCTCTGCCGCTGCACCGGCTACCAGAACATCGTGCGCGCGGTGCAGCAGGCCGCCCGTGAGATGGGCGGCGGATCGGGGAACGGGCACGTCTCGCCCGCGGTCGTCGACACCGCTGCCGCGCCGCACGTGGCGGTGCAGTCATGACCGTCACCGAGGACGCCGCGACCCTCGCCCCCGCCAAGGAGGTCGGGCAGCCGCGCAAGCGCAAGGAGGACGCGCGGCTGATCACCGGCAAGACGACCTGGACCGACAACATGGTCCTGCCGGGCATGCTGCACATCGCCGTCGTCCGCAGCCCCGTCGCGCACGCGCGGATCACCGGCGTCGACGTCAGCGCCGCGCAGCAGGCGCCCAACGTCGTCGCGGTCTACACCGGCCGGGACCTCGCCGAGGAGCAGGGCTCCATACCCTGCGCCTGGCCGGTCACCCCCGACATGGTCAACCCGGGACACCCCTCGATCGCGGTCGACTCGGTCAACCACGTGGGCGAGGCGGTCGCGGTGATCGTCGCGCGCAGCAAGGTCGCGGCGCAGGACGCCGTCGAGCTGGTCGACATCGACTACGACGTCCTCCCGCCGGTCCTCCACATGGAGGAGGCGATCAAGGACGGCGCCGACCTGGTCCACGACCACCTCTCCTCCAACACCAGCTACCACTTCGTCTTCGACGCGGGCGAGGCCGGCACCGGCTCGGACACCGAGCAGGCGTTCGCCGACGCCGAGGTAGTCGTGAGCCGCCGCTTCGTCAACCAGCGGCTCATCCCGGCCTTCATGGAGCCGCGCTCGGTCGTCGTCCAGCCCCAGGGCGACAACTTCACGATGTGGTCGGCGACCCAGATCCCGCACGTCCTGCGGGTGATGCTGGCGATGGTGACCGGCGTCCCGGAGCACAAGCTGCGCATCATCGCCCCGGACGTGGGCGGCGGCTTCGGCGGCAAGCTGCAGGTCAATCCCGAGGAGGTGCTGGCGCTCCTCGTCGCCCGCCGCCTCGGGAAGCCGGTCAAGTGGACCGAGACCCGCAGCGAGTCGCTCATGACCGCTCACCACGGTCGCGACCAGATCCAGTACATCGACATCGCCGCCGACCGCGAGGGCAACGTCAAGGGCCTGCGCGTGCGGCTGCTCGCCGACATGGGCGCCTACCTGCGCCTGATCACGCCCGGGGTCCCGGCACTGGGCGCCTTCATGTTCCCGGCGATCTACAAGTTCCCGGCCTACCGCTTCGAGTGCGACGGCGTCTTCACCAACAAGGTGCCCACCGACGCCTACCGGGGTGCGGGCCGGCCCGAGGCCACCTTCGCCATCGAGCGGATCATGGACGAGCTCGCCGTCGAGCTGGACATGGACCCGCTCGAGCTGCGCCGCAAGAACTGGATCCAGGCGCAGGAGTTCCCGTTCACCACCGTGGCCGGGCTCGAGTACGACAGCGGCGACTACGAGCAGGCCACCCAGCAGGCGCTGCAGATGATCGGCTACGACGAGCTGCGCGCCGAGCAGCAGCGGCGCCGGGAGTCCGGCGACCCGGTGCAGCTCGGCATCGGCTTCTCCACCTTCACCGAGATGTGCGGGCTGGCCCCCTCCCGGGTCCTCGGCTCGCTCGCCTACGGCGCCGGTGGCTGGGAGTCGGCGTCCATCCGGATGCTGCCCACCGGCAAGGTCGAGGTGGTCACCGGGTCCACACCGCACGGGCAGGGCCACGAGACGGCCTGGAGCCAGCTGGTGGCCGACCAGCTCGGCGTGCCGTTCGAGGACGTCGAGGTGCTGCACGGTGACACCGCGGTCTCCCCGCGCGGCATGGACACCTACGGCTCCCGCTCCCTGGTCGTGGGCGGCACGGCGGTGGTCAAGGCGGCCGAGAAGGTCGTGGCCAAGGCCCGCAAGGTCGCCGCGCACCTGCTGGAGGCCAGCGAGGACGACCTCGAGTTCGCCGACGGCAAGTTCGCGGTGCGGGGCACGCCCGGGACCAGCGTCGGGATCCAGGAGATCGCGCTGGCCGTCTTCGCGGCGCACAACTACCCGGAGGACGTCGAGCCCTCCATCGACGCCGATGCGACGTTCGACCCGGTGAACTTCTCCTTCCCTCACGGCACGCACATCTGCGCCATGGAGGTGGACACCGAGACGGGCATGGTGAAGATCCGCAAGTACGCCTCCGTGGACGACGTCGGGACGATCGTGAACCCGCTGATCGTCGAGGGCCAGATCCACGGCGGTCTGGCGCAGGGCATCGCCCAGGCGCTGTTCGAGGAGGCCGTCTACGACGATGACGGGAACCTGACCACCGGCACGTTCGTCGACTACCTGGTGCCGGCGGCCTCCGACCTGCCGCACTTCGACACCGGGAAGACGGTGCACGCCGCGCCCGGAAACCCGATCGGCGCGAAGGGCGTGGGCGAGGCCGGTTGCATCGCCAGCACCCCCGCGGTGGTCAACGCCGCGCTGGACGCCGTCCGGCACCTGGGGGTGAGCGACATCCTCATGCCGCTGACGCCCGAACGGGTCTGGCGGGCTGTCCATCAGGGCGGGGACGGCGGCGGCCGGGCTCCTGCAGGCACGGTCTCCTGGGGCGGGGCCTCGACGGAGACCACCGCAGGTGTGTCCACCGAGGCTTCCTCGCTGGGAGGGGACCGATGATTCCCGCTGCTTTCGCGTACGCCCGGCCGACCACGGTCGACGAGGCGCTGCAGGCCGTCGCGTCCGGTGGTGAGGACGTGAAGATCATGGCCGGTGGCCAGTCGCTCATCCCGGTCATGCGGCTCCGGCTGGCCGCCCCGGAGACGGTCGTCGACCTCACCCGGGTGGCCGAGTTGCGCGGCGTCCGGGAGGAGGCGGACGCCATCGTCATCGGCGCGATGACGACGCACTCCGACGTGCTGTCCGATCCGCTGATCGCCCGGTGGGCACCGTTGATCGCCCAGGCGACGGAGACGGTGGCCGACCGTCAGGTGCGGCACCGGGGCACCTTCGGCGGCGCCCTGGCGCACGCCGACCCGGCCGGTGACCTGCCGGCGGTGGCGCTGGCGCTGGACGCCGAGTTCGTGATCGCCGGGCTGCAGGGCCGGCGCACCGTGGGGGCGGCGGACTTCTTCGTCGACTACCTCACCACCGCGCTGGAGGAGGGGGAGCTGCTCGTGGAGATCCGCGTCCCCAAGCTCCAGGGCGAGTGGGGCATGCACTACGAGAAGTTCAACCGGGTGGCTCAAGCCTGGTCGATCGTGGCCGTGGCCGCCGCGGTCCGCCGCGAGGGCGGGGTCATCGCCGAGGCGCGGATCGGCCTGACGAACATGGGACCGGTGCCGCTCCGGGCGGCCGGCGTCGAGACCGCTCTGGCCGGGGTGCAGGCGACGGCCGAGGCCATCGCGTCCGCGGCTGAGCGCGCCGCGGAGGGCACCAGCCCGAGCAGCGACCTCAACGCGCAGGCCGACTACCGGCAACACCTCGCCGCGGTGCTCACGCGCCGCGCGGTGAGCGTGGCCGCCGGGCTGTAGCGTCGGGCTGCCGCCGGTTCGTACTCGTCCGTCTCGGCCGGTCCCCTCGCGGGACCGGCCGAGCCGCCCGTCCAGGAGGTTCGCCGTGCAGCTGGAGAACTCGTTCACCGTGCCCGTGCCCGTCGACGAGGCCTGGCGGGTGCTCCTCGACATCGAGCGGATCGCGCCGTGCATGCCCGGTGCAGCCCTCGACTCGGTCGACGGCGACGACTTCACCGGCCGGGTCAAGGTCAAGCTCGGCCCGATCAACCTGACCTACCAGGGCAAGGCGTCGTTCATCGAGAAGGACGAGGCCGCGCACAAGGCGGTCATCGACGCCCGGGGCAAGGACCAGCGCGGCAACGGCACCGCGGCCGCCGTCGTCACAGCGAAATTGCAGGCCGAGGGGTCGATCACCCGGGTCGACGTGCTCACCGACCTCAACATCACCGGCCGCCCCGCCCAGTTCGGCCGCGGCGTGATGACCGACGTCGGCAACAAGCTGCTCGGCCAGTTCGCCGACAAGCTCGCCGCCCAGCTGGGCGAGGGTGACGCCCAGGGGGACGCCGAGCGCGCCCGGGTCGGGCAGGGCGCGGAGAATGAGTCCGTGGCGGCGAAGGTGGCCGCCACCACGACTGGGATCGTCGAGGAGATCGCCGCGTCCGCCGAGCAGGCGGCGGGAGACGGCCCGGCCGGGCGCGCGGCGAAGAAGACCGCCGCGGCGGCGAAGAAGACGGCTGCCGCGGCCACGGACGGAGCGAGCGGCGGAGCGACGGACACCGTCGAGATCAGTGCGCCGAAGAAGGGCCCGGCGGCGAAGAAGGCTGCCCCGGCGAAGACGTCCCCGGCCGAGACGTCGCCGGTCAATTCCGTCCCACCGCTGGTGGGGACGGAGCCGGCGGCGACGGGCGCCGCGTCCGGCGGCGAGGACTCGGCGTCGAGCTCGAAGACCGCGGCGAAGAAGGCTCCCAGCGGGCCACCCAAGGGCACCACCGCGCCCCCGAGCAAGCCTGCATCCGGAGGTCCGGTCCGCAGCGTGCCGTCGGCCACCCCTGCACAGTCGAAGCCCCGTCCCGTCGCGGAGCCCGAGCCGATCGACCTGCTGGAGGTGGCCGGCGGCGCCGCGATGGCCCGATACGCCGCCCCGGCCGCCGGCATCGGCGCGGTCCTGCTGCTGGTGGCGCTCGTCGTCCGCCGTCGTCGCCGCTGAGCCAAGGGCGAACCGAGCGCGGGGAACTGCGCCCCTGCGGACGTCGAGAGCCGCCTATTTCCCCGCGCTCGCGGGACGGCTGGCGCTCTCGGGCATGAGGTCACCGAACCAGGAGAGGGCGGCCGCGGCCACGACGCCGACGTTCCGCTTCAGAGCGTGGTCACCGGGGACGGCGTAGACCGAGGCGCCGCTCCGGCCGGACAGCGCCGCCGCCACTTCTGCCGGGCGGCCCATGGCATCGCTCTCGCCCTGGACGACGACGAGGGGGACCGACACGGCGGTCAGCTCGGCGGCGCGGCCCTTCTCCGGCCGGCCCGGCGGGTGCAGGGGGAACGCCAGCGCCAGCACCCCGGCCGCGCGCTGCTCGGCCGCGGTCCGGCAGGCGACCCGTGCCCCTGCGCTGCGGCCCCCGACGACGAGCGTCCCCTCCAGCCGGCCGTCGTCCCGGAGCTGGTCGAGCACGACCGCCCACGCCTCGTCCAGCCGCGGCGGCCGGGGCGCCAGACGCCTGCCGGCCACCCGCCACGGCTGCTCGACCCGCACCACGCGCCAGCCGGCGGCGGCTGCTGCAGCCGCCACCGCGAACAGGTCGGCGGATTCCACGCCGCCGCCGGCGCCGTGGCCGAGTATCAGGGTTCCGTGCGGCTCCCCGTCCGCCTCGTCGGTGTGCGTGCGGGCGGGTCCCAGGGGGTGGCGTGCTCATAGACGCGCGTCATGCCCCGGAGGGCAGGGCCAGCAGGGCCTCCACGGCATCCCCGAGGTCGGGCGCGCGGACGTGCGGCGCCTCGTAGACGGCCGGGTACACCCGTTCGCTGCGCGGGAACCAGGCACCGGTCAGCCCGGCGCGCTGGGCGCCGAGCACGTCCCAGCCGTGCGAGGCCACCAGCGCCATGCGGTCCGGGGCGACGTCGCACACGCCGGCGGCCCAGAGGTAGACCTCCCGGGACGGCTTCCACGCGCGGATCGCTTCGCTGGACAGCGAGCGCTCGACCAGCGGCGTCACGCCGCCGCGCTCCAGCCCGGACTCGGCCACGCCGGGGGACCCGTGCGTCAGGGTGACCACGCGGACCCCCGCCTGGACCAGGCGGCGGAGGGCCGGCTCGACGTCGGGATGCGGAGCGAGCTCCCCGAACGCCTCTCTGACCCGGCCCCGGGTATCGCCGTCCAGGTCGCTCTCCTGGGCCAGGGCGGCGTCGAAGGCGTCGCGGAAGCGGCACCAGGTACCCGTCGTGGCCGCGGCGAAGCCGGTCAGCAGGGTCCGCGCGAAGACGCTCACCAGCAGCGAGTCGGGCTGGCCTGCCTCGACCAGCGCCGCCCGCACCGGCGCCAGGTCGAGCAGGGTCTCGTTGACGTCGAACGCGACGACCTCTGGGCGGGTGCGGCTCATCGCGCTCCGTCAGACCGCGTCGGTGGGTTCGCTGCCCGGTACCCGTGCGGCGTGCCCCTCCGTGCGGTTCCGGCGCATGTCCCTCACCCGCTTGTAGACCAGGTAGCCGACGAACGCGACGACCGCCACCACCACCGCGTAGTCGAGGTACTTGAGGTTGTTCCGCACGAAGTCGCCCGCCGCGACACCCAGTCCGATGAGCAGGCTGTTCCAGATGAGGCTGCCCGCGGTGGTGAAGAGCAGGAATTGGCCGAACGGCATCCGCACGACGCCCGCCGGCACCGAGATGAAGCTGCGCACGATGGGCACCATGCGGCCGAAGAAGACCGCCGACCGCCCATGGCGGGCGAACCAGTCGAAGGTCTTGTCCACGTCCTCGGTCTCCACCAGCGGCAGCCGGTCGAGGAAGGCGTGCGAGCGGCGCGGCCCCAGCACGCGGCCGACGTAGTAGAAGAAGATCGCGCCGAGGACCGAGCCGAGAGTGGCGAAGAGGACGACCGGGACGATCGACATCCGGCCCTCGTTGATGAGCACGCCGGCCAGGCCCAGCACCGCCTCGCTGGGGATCGGCGGGATGACGGTCTCGGCGAGGATGGCGAGGCCCACGCCCACCGGCCCCAGCTTGTCGACCAGGTCGAGCAGAAAGCCGGTGATGCCGCCCTCGTCGGATGCAGCGGCGGCGAGGAACGACATGGACCCACGGTATCGGCGGACCGGCCCGAATGCCCGGCCCCGCCGGAGCCCACCACCGGTTTCGCTTCCCCCTACGGCGCCGTTCGTGTCGATCCGGGGGCCGTGCCCCTTGTCAACCGATCGGTTGAAAACAATGCATGCTACGTCCTCACGTCTCTGTTCAACCGGTTGGTTGAGCATGGGGGGCGACGTGACGGCTGACCGACTCTCCCGGGTGTTCGCGGCGCTGGCCGACCCCACCCGGCGGGACATCGTGGCGCGGCTCGCCATCGTCGACGAGGCCACGGTCAACGAGCTCGCCGAG
>JALYMS010000336.1 GCA_030773535.1 Actinomycetota bacterium
CCTGGGACCACCTGCGGGTGACATATGCCGAGCGCGCGCCGCATTTCCTTGCCGCAGCGCTGCCCGGCCTGGACCCTGCGGCCGTGCGGTTCGTCCCCCACCACGTGGCACACGCCGCGTCAGCGGCACTGGCCGCGCCCTTCCCGGACTCGAGCGTGCTGGTCCTCGACGGGCGCGGGGAGGCCGTCAGCCACCTCGCGGGGCACAGCACCGGCGGCGACATCGAGGTGCTGGCCAGTCAGCCGCTGCCGCACTCCCTGGGTCTCCTCTACGAGGACGTCACCGACCACCTCGGCTTCCTCCGCTCCAGCGACGAGTACAAGGTCATGGCGATGGCCTCCTACGGGGAGCCCCGGTTCCTCTCCGAACTGAGGGAGGCGGTCTATGCCACCGGTGACGGCGGCTTCCGCACCGACCTCGTCGACTGGAGCGCGCTGGCCAAGCGGCTGCGCCCCGGTGAGCAGTGGACGCAGGACCACGCGGACCTGGCTGCCAGCGTCCAGCGCCGTCTGGAGGAGGTCCTCCTCGAGCTGGTGCGCTGGCTGCACGGGCGGACTGGAGGGGAGGTGCTGACTCTCGCCGGCGGGGTCGCGCTGAACTGCGTCGCCAACACCCGTATCGCCGCCGAGGGACCGTTCCGGCACGTCTGGGTGCAGCCGGCCGCCGGCGACGCCGGAACCTCGCTCGGGGCGGCGCTGCACGTGGCCGCCACCGACGGCGACCAGGTCGCGCCGATGCCCGGCGCCGACCTCGGCCGCGGCTGGACCGACGAGGAGCTCGAGGCCTGGCTCGTCACGGCCAAGATCGCCTACGAACGCCCCCCGGACATCGCAGACGCCGTCGCCCAGTGTCTGGCCGAGAACGGCGTGGTGGCCTGGTTCCAGGGCCGCAGCGAGTTCGGGCCTCGGGCGCTGGGACACCGGTCACTGCTGGCGCATCCCGGGCACGAGAAGAATCTCGAGCGGCTGAACGACGTGAAGGGCCGGGAGCAGTTCCGACCGGTGGCACCCATGGTGCTGGCCGAGCGAGCCCCCGACATCTTCGGCCGGGGCCCCGTGCCGTCGCCCTACATGCTCTTCGTGCACGACGTCGCACCGGAGTGGCAGTCGCGGATCCCGGCGGTGGTGCACGTCGACGGAACGGCGCGGATCCAGAGCGTCGACCGCCGCGAGGAGCCCCTGGTCGCGCGGATGCTGGACCGCTTCGAGGCCCGCACCGGCCTCCCCGTGGTGGTCAACACCAGCCTCAACACCGCAGGGCGGCCGATGGTCGACGACCCCCGCGACGCCCTGGAGTGCTTCGGCTCGGCACCGGTCGACGCGCTCGCGCTGGGGCCGTTCCTGGTGCGGCGACGGGGCGGCGGATGACCGTCCCGAGCTTCGCCGTCGTGGTCCCGACCGTGGGCCGGCCCAGCCTCACGGTCCTGCTCGAGTCGGTGGCCGCCTCGTCCGGGCCGCTGCCAGGCCGGTTGGTCGTGGTCGACGACCGTCGGCGGCCCGCGGAGCTCCCGGATCCTCCAGAGCGGCTCGCCGGACTGGTCACCGTGCGCCGATCGGGCGGGCGGGGCCCGGCGGCAGCGCGCAACGTCGGCTGGCGCGCGCTGGACCCGCAGTACGAGTGGGTGGTCTTCCTCGACGACGACGTGCTGGTCGGCGCGCAGTGGCTCGAGCAGCTGAGCGAGGACCTGCGGCAGCCGGCGGACGTCGCCGGTGTCCAGGGGCGGGTCACGGTGCCACTCCCCGGCGACCGGCCGCCGACGGACTGGGAACGGTCCACGGCCGGTCTGGAGACCTCCGCCTGGATCACCGCCGACATGGCCTACCGGCGCGAGGCCCTGGACGGCGTCGGCGGTTTCGACGAGCGGTTCCCGCGGGCCTTCCGGGAGGACGCCGACCTGGCGCTGCGGGTCCAGCGCGCCGGGGGTCGGCTGGTCCGTGGGCAGCGCGGAACGCTGCACCCGGTCCGCCCGGCCGACCGCTGGGTCAGCGTCCGGGTCCAGAAGGGGAATGCCGACGACCCGCTGATGCGCCGACTGCACGGATCCGACTGGCGGCGCCTGGCCGAGGCGCCGGTCGGCAGGCGGCGCCAGCACCTGGCGGTCACGGCGGTGGGCACCATGTCGCTCGCCGCCGCACTGACCGGCCGGCGGGCGCTCGCTGGATTGGGTGCGGCGGCCTGGCTGGCGGCCACGGTCCGCTACGCCTGGGCCCGGATCGCGCCCGGGCCGCGCACTCGCGGCGAGATCCTGACCATGGCGGTCACCAGCGTCCTCATCCCGCCGGTCGCCGCCTGGCACTGGGTCCGCGGGCTGCTCCGGCACCGCCGGGCGGCCCCCTGGCCGGACCGGCCGCCGGTCCGGGCGGTGCTGTTCGACCGGGACGGAACCCTGGTGCACGACGTCCCCTACAACGGAGACCCCGCCCGGGTCCGGCCGGTCGAGGGCGCCGTGGACGTGGTGGCCGCGCTCCGGTCCCATGGCATCCGCACCGGGGTGATCACCAACCAGTCCGGCATCGCCCGTGGACGGCTCACCGAGGAGCAGGTGCGCCGGGTCAACGCCCGGATCGACGAGCTGTTCGGGAGCTTCGACGTCTGGCAGGTGTGCCCGCACGTCGACGACGACGGGTGCGCCTGCCGCAAGCCGGCGCCCGGCATGGTGCTCGACGCCGCCGCGCGACTCGGCGTGTCACCGCGTGAGGTCGTCGTGGTCGGCGACATCGGGGCCGACGTGGCGGCCGCCGCCGCGGCCGGCGCCCAGGGCGTCCTCGTACCAACGCCGGCCACCCGGGACGACGAGGTCGCCGCGGCGCCGCACGTCGCAGCGAACCTGGCCGAGGCGATACGCATGACGGTCGGGCTCGCAGCATGACCGGGCGCCGGCCCACGGTCCTGGTAGCCCGCCTCGACGCCGACGGCGACGTCCTCCTCGCCGGTCCGACCGTGCGGGCGGTCGCCGCGGCGGCCCGGGTGGTGCTGCTCGTGGGGCCGCGGGGCCGGCAGGCCGGGGCGCTGTTGCCAGGGGTCGACGAACTGCTCGTCTGGGCGGCCCCGTGGATCGAGCCGGCGCCGGCTCCTGCGGTCACGGCTGAGCACGTCGACGGCCTGGTGCGATCGGTGCGGTCCCTCGGCGTGGACCGGGCCGTGCTGCTCACGTCGTTCCACCAGTCGGCGTTGCCGCTGGCCCTGATCCTGCGGCTGGCCGGCGTTCGGCACATCGGGGCGATCAGCGAGGACTACCCCGGCAGCCTGCTCGACGTCAGGGTCCCCGACCCCGGTGACCGGCCCGAGCCCGAGCGCGGCGTCGCGGTGGCGGCGGCGAACGGCTTTCCGCTCCCGGCCGGTGACGACGGCCGGCTGGCCGTCCGGCGCCCCCTGCCGGACACCGCCGCCCTGACCGGTCCCGGCGGCTACGTGGTGCTGCACCCCGGGACGTCGGTGACGGCTCGCGCATGGCCCGAGCAGCGGTGGGCCGAGACGGCGCAGTTCTTGTCCCGGCAGGGGGCGCGGGTCGTGGTGACCGGTGGGCCCCCGGAAGCGGAGCTGACCGCGCGAGTGGCCGCCTGCGGCGGACAGGACCTCGGCGGGCGGACCACGCTGCCGGAGCTCGCCGACGTGCTGGCCCGGGCAGCGGCGGTGGTGGTCGCCAACACCGGCCCGGCGCATCTCGCCGCGGCCGTCGGCACCCCCGTCGTCTCGCTGTTCGCGCCGACGGTCCCCGCTGCACGCTGGGCACCGTACGGCGTGCCGGTGGCGCTGCTCGGCGACCAGCTGGCGACCTGCCGCGGCACCCGCGCCACCACCTGCCAGGTGCCGGGGCACCCCTGCCTGACGTCGGTCACCGCCGCCGACGTCGCCGGTGCCCTGGCCGACCTGGCCGAGGTGGCGGCATGAGGGTCCTTCTCTGGCACGTGCACGGGTCATGGACCACCGCCTTCGTCCAGGGCCACCACGACTACCTGCTGCCGGTGACACCGAACCGCGACGCCGACGGCCTGGGCCGCGCGCGCACCTGGGACTGGCCGGCCCGGGCCTGCGAGGTCCCGCTGGATGAACTGTCCGCGAGCGAGCCCGACGTCGTCGTCCTGCAACGCCCACGGGACCTCGAGCTCGCCTCCCGGTACCTCGGCCGGGAGCCGGGACGCGACCTGCCCGCCGTCTGGGTGGAGCACAACACCCCGCGCGGCGACCCGGGTGGGGCCCGGCACCCGCTGGCCGACCGCTCCGACATCCCCGTCGTCCACGTGACGCACTTCAACCAGGTCTTCTGGGACACCGGCCGCGCACCGACGACCGTGATCGAGCACGGCGTGGTCGATCCCGGCCTGCGCTACACCGGCGAGCTGGAGCGGGTCGCGGTCGCGGTGAACGAGCCGATGCGCCGCGGACGCATCACCGGCACCGACCTACTCCCGGCCTTCGCCGCCACGGCCCCCCTGGACGTCTTCGGCATGCGGGTGGCCGGCCTCGGTGCGGCCCTCGGCGTGCAGGCGGACCGGCTGGCCGAGCACGACGACCCACCGCAGCACCGGCTGCACGACCTGATGGCGCGACGGCGCGTCTATCTGCACCCCTTGCGCTGGACATCGCTGGGACTGTCGCTCATCGAGGCCATGCACCTCGGGATGCCGGTCGTGGTCCTCGCCGCCACGGAGGCGGTGGAGGCGGTGCCGCCCGGTGCCGGGGTCGTGTCGACCCGCCTGGACCTGCTGAAGGGGGCCGTGCGCGACCTGCTCCACGACCCGGACCGCGCACGGGAGACGGGACGACGGGCCCGCGACGCCGCGCTTGCCCGGTACGGGCTGGAGCGTTTTCTCGACGACTGGGACCGACTTCTCAGGGAGGTGACGTGATGCGCATCGCGATGGTGTCGGAGCACGCCAACCCGCTCGCCGCGGTGGGCGGAGTTGATGCCGGGGGGCAGAACGTGCACGTGGGCGCGCTGGCGCGGGCTCTGGCCGCGCAGGGCCACGACGTGGTCGTGCACAGCCGCCGGGACGCCCCCTCGGTCCGCCGACGGGTCCGGCTCTGCCCGGGCGTCGTCGTCGACCACGTGCCGGCGGGACCGGCGCGCGACGTGCCCAAGGACGAGCTGCTCCCGCACATGGCCGCCTTCGGACAGGAGCTCGCGCGCGTGTGGGCCGCCGATCCCCCGGACGTCGTGCACGGGCACTTCTGGATGAGCGGGCTCGCCGCACTTCCCGCTGCCCGGGGACTAGGCCTGCCCGTCGTGCAGACCTTCCACGCGCTCGGGACGGTGAAGCGGCGCCACCAGGGCGATGCCGACACCAGCCCGCCGGAGCGGCTGCCGCTGGAGTCGGCCGTCGCCCGGAACGTCGATCGGATCATCGCCACCTGCTCCGACGAGGTGGAGGAGCTCGTCCGCATGGGGGTGCAGCGGGGCGACGTCGGCGTCGTCCCCTGCGGTGTCGACCTCGGGCTCTTCACCGACTCCGGCCCGGCCCTCCCGCGAGGCGCCCACCGGCACCGCCTGGTGACGGTGGGCCGCCTGGTCGAGCGGAAAGGGGTGCAGACCGTCATCGAGGCGCTGGGCGCGCTGGCCGACACCGAGCTGCTGGTCGCCGGTGGCCCGCCCGCGGAACGGATGGACGATGACCCGGACGTCTCCCGCCTGCGCGAGGTGGCCGGGCGGTACGGGGTCGCCGACCGGGTGACCTTTCTCGGCCGGGTGCGCCATGAGGACATCCCGTCGCTGCTCCGGTCGGCCGACGTCGCGATCACCGTTCCGTGGTACGAGCCGTTCGGGATCACGCCGCTGGAGGCGATGGCCTGCGGCACTCCGGTGGTCGCCTCGGCCGTCGGCGGGCTCACCGACACGGTGGTCGACAGGCGGACCGGGCTGCTGGTACCGCCCCGCCGTCCGGACCTGCTGGCCGGGGCGCTGCGGGCGCTGCTCGGCGACCGGAGCCGGCTGCGGTCCTTCGGCCGCGCGGCCGCCCAGCGCGCCAGGTCCCGCTACAGCTGGGACCGCATCGCCGCCGAGACGGCCGCGGTCTACCGGCAGGTGCTCGAGGAACGTGCCGCCGCCGGAACCATGGTCGCGGTGGCCCGATGACCGCCACGATGCCGACCGGCCTGACGCACATCCGCGCGCTGGCCGCCGCCCTGGACGGCTGCGGGAGCCTGGTCGCGGAAACCGCCGACCGGTGGGGTCGGCACCTCGCCCGCGTGCTGCCGCAGGGCCACCGGCTGCTCGTCGCCGGCAACGGCGGCAGCGCCGCACAGGCCCAGCACCTCACCGCGGAACTCGTCGGCCGCTACCGGGACGACCGGGTCCCACTGTCGGCGATCGCCTTGCACGCAGAGACGTCCAGCCTCACCGCGATAGCCAACGACTTCGGCCCGGACGAGATGTTCGCCCGGCAGGTGCTGGCGCACGGCCGTCCTCTGGACGTGCTCGTCCTGATGTCGACCAGTGGCCGCTCGCCCAACATGACCCGGGCGGCGGCAGCCGGGCGGCAGGCCGGTCTCACGGTGTGGGCCATGACGGGGCCGGCTTCCAACCCACTGGCCGACCTCGCCGACGACGTCCTGGCCGTCGACGCGCGCTCCACCGCCACGGTGCAGGAGATGCACCTGGTCGCCCTGCACCTGATCTGCGCCGCCCTGGACGTGGCGATGGGCGTCTGCCCGCAGACCGCGGCCGACCCGCGCTCCCGGGGGGTGGTCGCGTGACCCGCCCCGCACGTATCACCGTCGTCGGGGATCTGCTGCTCGACCGCGACGTCCTAGGGAACGTCGAACGGGTCTGCCCGGACGCGCCGGTCCCCGTCGTCGACGTCGTGCGGGAGGCGGCCCGACCCGGCGGTGCGGGCCTGGCTGCCACCCTGCTGGTCGGCGACGGCCACGAGGTCACCCTCATCGCGACCGTCGGCGAGGACCCGGCGGGACGCCAGGTGGCGGAGCTGGTCACCGGGCGCGGCGTCCGGCTGGTGAGCCTGCCGACCGACGGGACCACGCGGGAGAAGGTGCGGATCCGGTCGGGGGGACAGTCCCTGCTGCGACTGGACCGTGGCACGGCGTGCCCGCCGGCGGGCGACCTCCCTGCCGCGGCATCGGACGCACTGTCCGCCGCGGATGCGGTGCTGGTCTGCGACTACGCGGGAGGGGTGACGGATGACCCGTCGGTCCGGGCCGCGCTGTCCGAGGCGGCGGCCGCGAGGCCCGTCGTCTGGGATCCCCATGGCCGGGGTGCGCCGCCGGTACCCGGCTGCTCCGTGGTCACTCCCAACCAGAGCGAGGCAGCCGCACTGGCCGCGGTGCCAACTGGACGGCGCAGCGCACTGGCCGCGGCACAGTGCGCTGCGGACGACCTGCTGGAGACCTGGCAGGCACGGGCGGTCTGCGTGACGCTGGGCGCACGCGGCGCGCTGCTCAGCTACGGCTCCGGGGCGCCGCTGGTCGTGCCCGCCGAGCAGGTCGAGGCCCCGGACACCTGCGGCGCCGGCGACCGCTTCGCCAGCGCCGTCACCGCGGCCCTCGCGGAGGGCGAGATCCTCTCCGACGCCGTGCAGCGAGCGGTCGGGGCAGCCACGGTCTTCGTCGCCGCCGGCGGTGCCGGCGGGCTGGCCGGGCCGGTCGGCGCCGCGGTCCCCCCGGCCGCTCCGGGGAAGCACCGCCTGGAGCAGGTGCGGGCGGCCGGAGGCACGGTCGTCGCCACCGGTGGCTGCTTCGACCTCCTGCACGCCGGACACGTCGCGCTGCTGCGGGCAGCGCGCGCCCTGGGCGACTGCCTGGTCGTCTGTCTCAACTCCGACGACTCCGTCCGGCGCCTCAAGGGAGCGCCCCGACCGCTGGTCCCCCAGGGCGACCGGGCGCGGGTGCTGGAGGCGCTGGAGTGCGTGGACGCCGTCGTGGTCTTCTCCGAGGACACCCCCGAGCGGGTGCTCGACCGGCTCCGGCCCGACATCTGGGCCAAGGGCGGGGACTACTCCCTCGCCGACCTCCCCGAGACCAGGGTGCTCGACCGGTGGGGCGGGCAGACGGTGGTACTCCCCTATTTGGACGGCCGGTCGACCACCGGCCTCATCGGAGCGGCACGCGGCCGCGCCACGACTGCGGAGGAGAACGCATGACGAACCCAGGAACGGTGCTCGTGACCGGCGGCTCCTCGGGACTCGGCGCGGCGGTGGCGACCGCGGTCCGGGACGCCGGCGGCCGGCCGCTCGTGCTCGACCGCGTGGCGCCCGGGGACGACGTCGACCACGAGCTCGTCGACGTCTCCGACAGGGGGGCCGTCGAGGCGGCGGTCCAAGCCCTCGTCGCGCGGGCCGGGGGCCTGGACGGGGTGGTCACCGCAGCCGGCATCGACCGCTGCGGAACGCTGGCCGACGTGCCCGCCGCCGAGTGGGAGAAGGTCGTCGGGGTCAATCTGCTCGGCACCGTCTCGACGGTGCGCGCCGCACTGCCGCACCTGGAGCGGACCAACGGCACGGTGGTCACCGTGGCGTCGACCCTCGGGATCAAGGCCGTCTCCGACGCGACCGCCTACTGCGCCGCCAAGTTCGGCGTCGTCGGGTTCACCCGCGCCCTGACCGCCGAGATGAAGGGCCGGGTGAAGGTCACGCTGCTGGTGCCCGGTGGGATGCACACCGCGTTCTTCGACGACCGCACCGAGCAGTACCGTCCCGGCCCCGACGCCAAGCTCAACCGGCCCGAGGACGTCGCCGCGTCCGTGCTCGTCGCCCTCACCCAGCCTCCCGGCTGCGAGATCCGCGAGCTCGTCGTGACCTCGTCCGAGGAGTCGTCGTGGCCGTGACCTACCGCTGATGCGGCTGCTGGTCTACCGGGCGCTGGGGCTCGGGGACTTCCTAACGGCGGTGCCGGCCTACCGGGCGCTCGCGCGGGCCTTCCCCGCCGCCGAGGTGTTCCTGGCCGCGCCCGAGCCGCTGCGTCCGCTCGCCGCACTCACCGGAGCGGTCGACACATTCCTCCCCACCGCAGAGCTGGCGCCTCCGCCGTGGCGCGGACCCGCCCCCGAACTCGCGGTGAACCTGCACGGCCGCGGGCCGCAGAGCCACCGGGTGCTGCAGGGGCTCGAACCGCAGCAGCTGGTCGCGTTCGAGCGCCAGGACCTGGACGTGTCCGGACCGCGATGGCGTGCTCAGGAGCACGAGGTCGCGCGGTGGTGCCGGCTGCTCACCGAGAGCGGGATGCCGGCCGACCCGGCGGAGCTCGACCTGGCGCCGCCCGAGGATGCGCCTCCCGTGCAGGCGGCCACGGTCGTGCACGTCGGTGCCGCCGGGGCGGCGCGCCGGTGGCCGGTGGACCGCTTCGCCGCGGTGGCGCGGGCGCTCGAGGACTCGGGCCACCACGTCGTCCTCACCGGTGTCGACGCGGAGCGGCCGCTCGCCCTGGCCGCGGTGGACTCCGCCGGGCTGCCGGCCGACCGGGTGCTCGCCGGGCGGCTGGGCCTGGGACCGATGGCCGCGCTGGTGGCGGCGGCCCGCCTGGTGGTGTGCGGGGACACCGGGGTCGCGCATCTCGCGACCGCCTACGGCATCCCCTCGGTGCTCCTCTTCGGCGCGATGTCCCCGGCCCAGTGGGGTCCGCCGCCGACCCGGCGACAGCACCGCGTGCTGTGGCACCCGGAGCACGCCACGGCACCGTCCCCGGCGGAGGCGCCGCACCCGGCCCTGCTGGCGATCGGCGTGCAGGAGGTGCTCGGCGCGGTCCAGTCGCTGGAGCGCGACCTCCTCACGCCGCCGCGGTCGCGCTGACGAACCACTCGGCGGTCCGCGCCAGACCCTCCTGCCACGGCACCCGAGGCTCCCAGCCCAGCCGCTCCCGGGCCAGCGTGGTGTCCGGCCGACGCACTCCGGGGTCGTCCACCGGCCGTTCGACGAAGCGCACCGACGACCGTGACCCGGTGATCTCGATGATGCGGCGCGCCAGGTCGAGCACGCTCATCTCGTCGGGATTGCCGATGTTGACCGGCCCCGCCAGGTCGCTGCGGGTCAGCGCCAGGATGCCGGTGACCAGGTCGTCGACGTAGCAGATCGAGCGCGTCTGGCTGCCGTCCCCCGCGACGGTCAACGGGCGGCCGGCGAGTGCCTGGGTGAGGAAGGTCGGAATGGCGCGCCCGTCGTCGGGTCTCATCCGCGGCCCGTAGGTGTTGAAGATGCGCACGATGCCGGTGTCGACGCCGCGGCTGCTGCGGTAGGCCGTCACGAGCGCCTCGCCGAACCGCTTCGCCTCGTCGTAGACCCCGCGCGGGCCCACCGGGTTGACGTGCCCCCAGTAGCCCTCCGGCTGGGGGTGTACCTGCGGATCGCCGTACACCTCCGAGGTGGAGGCCAGCACGAACCGCGCCCCCTTCTCCCGCGCGAGCCCGAGGGCGTGCAGCGTGCCCACGCTGCCGACCTTCAACGTCTCGATCGGCAGCTTGAGGTAGTCGACCGGCGAGGCGGGCGAGGCGAAGTGCAGCACCGCGTCGACGGGGCCGGGGACATGGATGAAGTCGGTGACGTCGCACCGGACGAACCGGAACCTGCGGTCGCCCTGGAGGTGCGCCAGGTTTCCCGGGTCGCCGGTGAGCAGGTTGTCCAGGCACACCACCTGCACGTCCTCGGCGACGAGTCGGCTGCACAGGTGCGAGCCGAGGAAGCCGGCTCCGCCCGTGACCACCACCCGCCGCAGCTCCCTGGCCGAGCCCGCCGCTGCGTTCATCCGCTCTCTCCCTTCAGGCGTGGCTGGCCGAGGTGCACGACCTTCGTGCGGGTCAGCTCGTCCAGCAGCTCGGGGCCGTAGCCGAAGCCGTCGCCGCTGGCGCCTCGTGGCTGCGCGGCACCACCGGGCGCCCCCCCGAAGACGGCGTTGACCTTGACGGTGCCGACCGGAAGCCGGCGCCACGCCTCCTGCGCGTGCCGCATGGAGCCGGTGAGCACGGTGGCCGCCAGCCCGTACGCCGATCGGGTCGCCCCCTGGAGCGCCTCCTCGAACGACCCGGCCACCATGACCGGCAGCACCGGCCCGAAGGTCTCCTCGGTGACGACGGCCATGTCGAAGCGCACGTCGGTGAGCACCGTGGCGGGGTAGAACGCCCCGGGGCGGTCGGGCACCGTCCCGCCGGTGAGCACGCGGGCCCCCGCCTCGACGGCCTGCCGGACCTGGGCGTGCACCGCGTCGCGGGCCCGCTCGTCGACCAGGGGCCCGAGCGTGGTGGCAGGGTCCTCCCCCGGACCCATCACCAACGCCTCGGCCTCATGGACCAGCGCCGCGAGGAACTCCTCGGCGACCGTCTCGTGGACGTGCACCCGCTCGACGGACGTGCACAGCTGCCCACTGTTGATGAACCCGCCGAGGGCGGCCTGCGAAGCCGCCCAGCCGGGGTCGACGTCCGCATCGACGATCAGCGCGTCGTTGCCGCCGTTCTCCAGCAGCACCTTGGCCCCGGTGCGCGCGGTCGCCTCCGCGATGGACCGGCCCGCCCGGGTGGACCCCACGTGACAGACCACGTCGACCCGGGAATGCCCGGCCAGCGCTGCGCCGGTCTCACCGTCGCCCTGGACGACGCAGAGCACGCCGGGCGGCAGCTCGGCCGAGAACGCCTGCGCCAGCCGTCCACCCGTCAGTGGCGAACGCTCGGAGGGCTTGAAGACGACCGTGTTGCCGGTGACGAGCGCCGCGGCGAGGAGCCCCGCCGGCACCGCGACCGGGTCGTTCCACGGCGTGATGACCGCGACGACGCCGCGTGGCTCGTGCACCATCAGGTCGGTTGCGTCCCACCGCCCCTGCAGCGATCTCCCCCGGTGCAGCGGCCCCAACTCGGCGTACTGCGTCATCGTGGCCGCTGCGGCCTCCACGCCCCCGCGGGCCAGCGCTTCCGGCCGACCCATCTCGGCAGTGGTGAGCCGGGTCAGCTCGTCCGCGTCCGACCGCACCCGCGCTGCTGCCCGGGCGACCGCGGCAGCCCGGTCGGCCGGCGATCGGCGGGCCCAGGCGGAGGAGGCGTCGGCGGCGGCCGCCACGGCCTCCTCGACGTCGGTGGACGTCGCGACCGGGACGTGCGACGTGGGAATGCCGGACGCGGGATCGACGAGACGAAGCGTCCGCCGGGCCGCACGCGCGCCGCCCGGATCGTTGCCCTGCCCGACGCGGGCTTTGGCCTCCACAGGTGGACCTCCGGATCTCGTTCCGGTGCTCGGCACACCGGCGTTTCCCCGCACCGCCTCACGATGCGGGATCGGACACAGCAATGATCTTGGATCATCGGCTGCCGCGCACCTCGACCTGTCCGGAGGGGGCCGCACGGCAGCACGGGCAACCGACGGGCAGGATCGCCTCGTGACCCTCCTTCCATCAACGGGCCGGCCCCGCCCCGCTCCGGCCGACGTCACAGTCGTCGTCATCAGCCGTAATCGGCGCGTGGATCTCCTGGACTCGTTGCCGCGCCACGAGGCGCCCGTGGTGCTCGTGGACAACGGATCGACCGACGGAACCGCGGAGGCGGTACGGAACGCTCATCCCGAGATCGAGGTGCTCGCCCTCGATGGCAACGAGGGGGCTCTGGGCCGCACACTGGGCGCCGCGCGGGCCGGCACACCGTTCGTCGCGTTCGCCGACGACGACTCCTGGTGGGCGCCCGGGGACCTGGCCCGTGCGGTGGAGATCATGCGCGCCCACCCCCGCCTGGCCCTGCTCAACGCCCGGATCGTGGTCGGCCCGCAGCAGCGGCTCGACACTGTCTGCGAGCAGATGGCGGCCAGCCCGCTGGGCACCGAGCCCGATCTTCCGGGACCCTCGCTGCTCGGCTTCGTCGCCTGCGCGGCGCTGGTACGCATGGAGGCGTTCGCGGCCGTGGGGGGTTTCGATCCGGTCGTGCGGTTCCCCGGGGAGGAGGAGCGGCTCGCCCTGGACCTGGCCACGGCTGGGTGGGGCCTGGCCTACGTCGACGAGGTCACCGTCCACCATCACCCCTCGCCGCGTCGGGAGAGCGGGAGGCGCCGGCAGGTCGGCATCTGGCGCAGCCGCCTGCTCACGGCACTGATGCGCCTGCCCGTGGGCGATGTCGCCCGGCTGACAGTCGGCGCCGTGCGCTCAGGCCGGCCGGGGCTCGAAGGCCTGCTCCGTGCGCTGCCCGACGTCCCCGCGGCCCTGCTGCGGCGGAGGCCCGTGCAGCCACACGTGCGCGCGGAACTGCGGCGTCTGACCACCGATGCCGCGTGAACGGTGACCGCGCCCTCGCGACCTCTTCGAGCGTCATCGGGGAGCAGGCACCCGGGCCGGATCCCCGCGTGGCGGTCGTCGTGATCACCCACCAGCGCCGCGCCGAACTGTTGCTCGCCCTCGACCGTCTCCGCACGCTCCCCGAGCAGCCGCACGTCGTCGTGGTGGACAACGGCTCCACCGACGGCACTAGCGACGCCGTGCATGCCCGGTTCCCGGAGGTTGAGCTGATCAGCAGCTCGGAGAACCTGGGCGCGGTCGGCCGCAACGTCGGCGTCGCCCGGCTGGACACCCCCTACGTGGCCTTCTGCGACGACGACACCTGGTGGGAGCCTGGCTCGCTGGCCACGGCGGCCGACATCCTGGACGCCCATCCGCAGCTGGCCGTGGTCACGGCACGGATCCTGGTCGAGCCCGGTGGGGAGGAGGACCCCATCGTTCCGGAGCTGCGCGACTCGCCCGTTCGTGGTGCGCCGTGGCTGCCGGGGCCGGCGCTCGGGTCCTTCCTGGCAGGCGCGTCCGTACTGCGCCGGGAGGCCTTCCTGGCGGTCGGCGGGTTCTCGGAGCGGTTGTGGCTCGGTGGCGAGGAGGAACTGATGGCCGGCGACCTTGCCGCCGCCGGCTGGGAGTTGTGCTACCTCGCTGAGCTGACCGCCCACCACCAGGCCAGCAGGGCCCGCGATCCGCACCGGCGCCGTCGTGACGGCATCCGGAACACGCTCTGGACGACCTGGCTGCGGCGCCCCCTCCGGCCGGCGCTGCGCCGCACCCTGCTCCTGCTGGCCACCGTGCCGCGGGACAGGGTGACCGCGGACGGCCTGCGCGAGGCAATCCGTGGCATCCCATGGGTTATCCGGCATCGGCGGGTGCTGCCGCCGCACGCCGAAGCGCGGTTCGCCGCACTGGAGGAGGCGCAGCGACGCTCGAGGGCCCGCCGCTACGTCAGCTGACCCCTGATTCCCCGACGAGGCGGACGGGCCCGGACGCGGCGCGCTGCGGCGCTCAGCCGTAGCGGGCGACGAAGTTGGCCAGGGTCTGCCCCGGCTCGGTGATCACGGCGGTGCTCACCCGCTGGATCAGATCGTCCCTCTCCTCCGGCGGGAAGTA
>JALYMS010000337.1 GCA_030773535.1 Actinomycetota bacterium
GACCGGCGGATTCGTCGGCGTCGGGTTCGCCGAGGAGCTGGCGCTCGCGCTGGAACGGCGGTTCGAGGCCACCGGCTCGCCGCGGGACCTCACCCTGGTCTACGCAGCGGGCCAGGGCGACGGCGGCACGCGGGGGCTGAACCACCTCGGGGGCAACGGCATGGTCCGCCGGGTCATCGGCGGCCACTGGGGGCTCGTGCCGAGCCTCGGGGTCCTGGCCCTCGAGGACCGGATCGAGGCGTACTGCTGGCCGCAGGGCGTGATCAGCCACCTGTTCCGGGAGATCGCCGGCGGCCGGCCCGGCGTGGTGACCAAGGTCGGGCTCGGCACGTTCGTCGATCCCCGCCACGGGGGCGGCCGGATGAACGAGTGCACCACGGAGGACCTGGTCGAGCTGGTGACGCTGCGCGGGGAGGAGCACCTGTTCTTCCCCGCGCAGCCGGTGCACGTGGCCCTGCTGCGCGGGACGACCGCCGACCTCGAAGGCAACATCACGATGGAGCGGGAGGCGCTCACCCTCGAGGTGCTGTCGATGGCGCAGGCCGCCAAGAACTCCGGCGGCGTGGTCATCGTGCAGGTCGAGCGGGTGACCGAGCGCCACACGCTCAGCCCGCGCGAGGTGAAGATCCCCGGCATCCTGGTCGACGCGGTCGTCGTCGCGCAGCCCGCCAATCACGGCCAGACGTTCGCCGAGGCGTACAACCCCGCCTACACCGGGGAGATCACCGCACCCAGCACCGGGCTGACGCCGATGCCCCTGGACGCGCGCAAGGTGATCGCCCGCCGAGCCGCGATGTTCCTGTCGCCGAACGCGGTGGTCAACCTGGGTATCGGCATCCCCGAGGGGGTGGCGGCGGTGGCCGCCGAGGAGCGGATCCTCGACCTGATCACGCTGACCGTCGAGCCCGGCGGCGTCGGCGGTATCCCGGCCGGCGGGCTGAGCTTCGGCGCCGTGGCGAACCCGCAGGCGATCATCGACCAGCCGTACCAGTTCGACTTCTACGACGGCGGCGGGCTCGACCAGGCATTCCTGGGCATGGCCGAGGCCGACGCCGAGGGCAACGTCAACGTCAGCCGATTTGGTCGCAAGCTCGCCGGTGCGGGCGGCTTCATCAACATCAGCCAGAACGCCAAGTCCGTCTTCTTCCTCGGCACGTTCACCGCACGTTCGCGGGTGACGGTGCGCGACGGCGCGCTGGTGGTCGACGACACCGGCGCGATACCGAAGTTCCGCGCCCGGGTCGGGCAGGTGACCTTCAACGGGCGACTGGCCGCCGAACGCGGTCAGTGCGTCTACTACGTCACGGAGCGATGCGTCCTGCGGCTCACCGACCAGGGTCTCGAACTGGTCGAGGTCGCTCCGGGCATCGACGTGGAACGGGACGTGCTGGCCCACATGGAGGTCCGTCCCGTCGTCGGTGACGGCCTGTGCACGATGGAGGAGGTCATCTTCCGCGACGGGCCGATGGGGCTGCGCGACCGGCCTCCGGTCGGTATGGACGAGCGCTTCCGGTTCGATCCGACCACCGACACCGCCTATGTCGACTTCGAGGGGCTGCGGCTGGTCACCGCGCGGGACGCCGACGGGCTGGCCGCCGAGCTCGACCGCCGGTTCGCCGACCTCGGTCGGCGGGTGCACGTCGTCGTCAACTACGACAACTTCGACCTGGGCCCGGATGCGGCGGACACCTTCTTCGCGATGGTCAAGCGCAACGAGGAACGCTTCTTCCTCTCCACCACCCGGTACTCCACCAGCGCCTTCTACGGCCGCCAGTTCGGCCGGGAGTTCAACGAGCGCGACATCTACGCCAACTTCAGCGCGGACCTTCGCTGAGCGGCTTCCCGGACCACCATGGACGCCCCTTGACCACCGCCATGAGCCGGAAGCGAGCTCCGTCCTCCGACCAGTTGAGGGCCCTGGTGTGGTTCTGGCCGACCGTGGCGGCCGCAGGCTCGCTCGTGGTCACGTTGCTGCTGCTCCTCGTGCGGCCGGAGCCCGACAGCGCCCTGGCCGAGTGGACCTGGCCGGGGGACCCCTCCTCCGCGTCCTCCCTGCTGCAGACGGTGGCCACGGCGGTGATGACCGCCGCGAGCCTGACCTTCTCCCTGACGGTGGTGGCGCTCCAGCTCGCCTCCCAGCAGTTCTCGCCCCGGCTGCTGCGCTCCTTCGCCCGCGACGGCGTCGTGCAGACTGCGATGGCGGTGTTCGTCTCGGCCTTCGTGGCCTCGCTGACGGCGCTGCGCGGCATCGACCCCGAGCGGCGGCTGCCGGTGCTGGCGCTGCTGCTGTGCTTCCTCCTCGGGCTGGTCTCGGGCGTGATGCTCCTGGTCTTCGTCGGTCACCTCGTCCGGCGGCTGCGCGTGGACAACATGATGTCCTCGGCGCACCGCGACACCAGGACGAGCCTCGAGGCGGCGTATCCCCCTCGCGGCACCGGCCCGGGCGGACCGGAGGACGACCTGCCGGGGCCCGACGGCGGCGTCCTCGTCCCGGCCTGGCGCAGTGGTTTCGTCCGCACCCTGGATCCGGCGCCGCTGGTGCGAGCGGCGCGCGACCACGGCCTCGTCCTGTGGGTGGGCTTGCGCCCGGGGGACTCCGTGATCGAGGGCAGCCCGGTCGCGGCCGCCTTCTCCGACGACGGACAGGAGGTGAGCGTCGACGCACTCGAGGGTGCGTTCCGGAAGTCGGTGGCCCTGGGCTTCGAGCGCACCGAGGAGCAGGACGTCGGGTTCGGCCTGCGCCAGCTCGTCGACATCGCGATCAAGGCCATCTCCCCGGCCGTCAACGACCCCACCACGGCCGCCGAGGCCCTCGGATACTGCGGGGACCTCCTGGTGCGGCTGCAGGGCCGCAGCCTCGGCGCGCAGCTGCACAAGGACGACGACGGCACCCCGCGGGTGGTCCTCGCCGACCGCGACCTGCGGTACTACCTGGACCTCGTGTGCGCGCAGGCGAGGCGGTTCGGCCGCGGTGAGCCGGTCGTGCTCACCGCGCTGCTGCGCCTGCTGCGGGACATGGCCGTCGCGGCTCCCGACGACGAGCAGCGCCGCGAGATCGCCGGTCAGGCCGCGATGGTGGTGGCCCAGATGTCCGACGACCTCCTGCAGGAGGACGCGGACGCCGTGCGGGACCACGCCCGCCGAGTGGAGCTGGCCCTGTCCGGCGAGGTCGCCGCCGCCTTCCGCGACCGCGCCGGCGAAACCCGCTCGATCTAGCAGCGGCGGCGGCCCGACTAGCGCGCAGTCGCGCGGGGAGGAGTCGCCGGCCACCGGGCCAGGACACCGGCGGTGGAGAGGACGATCGTGGTCGACCGCATCGCCGACATCTGGGGGACCCGCACCCCGCACGGGCGGGACACGCCATGGCCGGTGCGGGTCGACACGCACCTCGACCC
>JALYMS010000338.1 GCA_030773535.1 Actinomycetota bacterium
TGGCGCAGCTTCGACATCGTCTTGGACTCGATCTGCCGGATCCGCTCACGGGTGACCCCGTAGACCTGGCCGATCTCGTCCAGGGTGCGCGGCTGACCGTCGGTGAGCCCGAAGCGCAGCCGGACGACGCCGGCCTCCCGCTCCGACAGCGTCTGGAGCACGCTGGTCAGCTGATCCTGCATAAGGGTGAAGCTGACCGCGTCGACCGCGACGACGGCTTCGGAGTCCTCGATGAAGTCGCCGAGCTGGCTGTCGCCCTCGTCACCGATGGTCTGGTCGAGGCTGATCGGCTCCCGGGCGTACTGCTGGATCTCCAGCACCTTGTCCGGGGTGATGTCCATCTCCTTGGCCAGCTCCTCCGGCGTGGGCTCGCGACCCAGGTCCTGGAGCAGCTCGCGCTGGATGCGGCCGAGCTTGTTGATGACTTCGACCATGTGCACCGGGATGCGGATGGTGCGGGCCTGGTCGGCCATGGCGCGGGTGATGGCCTGACGGATCCACCAGGTGGCATACGTGGAGAACTTGTAGCCCTTGGTGTAGTCGAACTTCTCCACCGCGCGGATGAGACCGAGGTTGCCCTCCTGGATGAGGTCCAGGAACGCCATGCCGCGGCCGGTGTAGCGCTTGGCGAGGGAGACCACCAGGCGCAGGTTGGCCTCCAGCAGGTGGTTCTTGGCGCGTTCGCCGTCGCGGACGATCCAGTTGAGGTCCCGGCGCATCTGCGGCGAGATCTTCTGGTTCTCCTCCTCGACCTGGCGCAGCCGCTCCGACCCGTAGAGCCCGGCCTCGATCCGCTTGGCGAGGTCGACCTCCTCCTCGGCGTTGAGCAGCGCGACCTTGCCGATCTGCTTGAGGTACGCGCGGACCGAGTCGGCCGAGGCGGTGAGCTCGGCGTCCTTGCGGGCCTGCCGGAGCGCCTCGGACTCCTCCTCGTCGTCCCACTCGAAGTCACCGCCCTCAGCGGTCTCCTCCTCGGCGGCGACGGCCTCGACGGCGGGGCCGTCAGGACCGGCCACGACCGTCTCGTCGAGCTTGAGACCTTCCGCACCGGCGTCGACCACGGCGACGGCGACGTCGCTGGTGGCGACGGCGGTCAGCACGGTGCCCTCACCGGCGCCTGGGGACGGCGCGATGGTGGGCTTGGTGCGGGTGCCCTTCGCCGGCTTGGCGGCAGCAGACTTTGCGGCGGCACGTTTGCGGGCCGGGGAGGTGGTGCCGGCCGGTGCCGCCTCCTCCGCCGGGCCCGGAGGCACCGCGGCGCTGGCCCGGGGGGCCCGGGTACCGGCGGCGACCGTCCTCGAACGCTGGGGCGCGCTCGCGGTGGCTGCTTCCGGCGCTGGCTGGTCGGGCACTCGGGTTCCTTCCCGTACTGGGTTCGTTCCCCGGAGGACCGTCTGGTCCTCGGGCAGCGGCTCCGGCCGCCGTCCCGGGCCGGGAAAGGTCCCGGCAGTCCGGCGCGGCGTTTCACCGCCGGACTGGCAGGGGATGCCTCCCGGCTGGTGGGCGACGGGCTGGGGCTCCCTCATTGTAACGACGTGCACCGGCGATTCCACCGGCCCGGATCCGCTTCGTGCCCCGGAGGGGGCGTTATGCGGCCCCGGCAGTGCGGGATCACCCATCGTGGCGCATCGGCAGCGCAGCGCTCGCCTCGACTCCCCCGTCCCGCAGGTCACCCTCGCCTCACCCCGTCCGGACGTCGGAGCGCTCGGCGGCGGCCAGGGCCGCCCCCACGATGCCGGCGTCGTTCTGCAGCTCGGCGGCGAGGACGGGGGTCCGCGTGGACAGCAGCGGCACCCACTTCGCGGCCTTCTTGCTCACGCCTCCACCGACGATGATCAGGTCCGGCCAGAGGCCGGCCTCGAGCACGTCGAGGTAGCGGTCGACCCGGCTGGCCCACTCGGGATAGCTGAGCTCCTCCCGCTCCCGGGCGGCAGCGGAGGCGCGTCGCTCGCCGTCCTCGCCGTCGACCTGGATGTGGCCGAACTCGGTGTTGGGCACCAGGTGGCCGTCGACGAAGAGGGCGCTGCCGATACCCGTGCCGAAGGTGAGCATCAGCACGACGCCGGCCCGGCCCCGCCCGGCGCCGTACCGCATCTCCGCCATCCCGGCGGCGTCGGCGTCGTTGAGGGTCTCCACCGTGCCGGGGATGAGCCGGTCCAGTCCGGCGTCGACGTCGGTGCCGATCCAGCTCTTGTCCACGTTGGCGGCCGTGTGCGCGACTCCGCGCTTCATCACGCCCGGGAAGGTGACACCCACTCGTCCGGTCCAGCCGAACTGCGCCACGATCTCCCCGACGGCGGCGTACACGGCAGCGGGCAACGACGGCTGCGGCGTCTCGAGCCGCACCCGCTGCCCGACCAGCCGGCCCTGGTCGAGGTCGACCACGCAGCCCTTGATGCCGCTGCCACCGATGTCCACGCCGAAGCCCTGCACGCCGACAGGGTAGAGCCCGGCGGGAGCCCCACCGTGCGGCAGGATCGGCAGCGTGACCAGGTCGGCCGTGGCCCTGCCGGACCCCTCCTCGCTGCTGGAGCTCGCGGTCGACACGGCGAGAGCCGCTGCGGAGCTCGTGGCCCGTGGCCGCGCCGCGGCCTCGGAGTCGGTACACGTCAAGTCCAGCCCTGTCGACGTCGTCACCCAGGTGGACACCGCCTGCGAGGAGCTCGTCGTGGGGCGGCTGCTCGACGCCCGGCCGGATGACGGGATCCTGGGGGAGGAGGGCGGGACCCGCCCGGGGACGAGCGGGGTCCGCTGGATCGTCGACGCGATCGACGGGACGGTGAACTTTTCTCTACGGCCTCCCCGCCTACGCCGTGTCGATCGCCGCCGAGGTGCGCGGGCGGATCGAGGCGGGTGTCGTCGTCAACGTCGCGACGGGGGAGCTGTTCACCGCCACGGCCGGCGGAGGCGCACGGCTGAGCTCCCCGGCCCGGCACGAGCCGGAGCTCCTCTCCGGTAGCCGGCCGGCGTCGTTGGAGCAGACGCTGGTCGCGACCGGGTTCGGCTACCGGGTGGAGCAGCGGCGGGCGCAGGGAGCCGTGGTCGCCGAGCTCCTGACGCGGGTGCGCGACATCCGCCGCAACGGGAGCGCGGCGCTGGACCTCTGCTCGGCGGCCGCCGGGCGGGTGGACGCCTACTACGAGCTGCACCTCAACCCGTGGGACCACGCCGCAGGAGCGCTCGTGGCGGCGGAAGCCGGCCTGGTGGTCACCGGACTGCCCGGTCGGCCGTTCGCGCAGCCCATGGCGATCGTCGCCGCGCGGTCGATCGCGGAGGAGTTCGTCGGCCTGGTGGCCGCGCTGCACCCGGGATGAGCCCCGGCTCAGCAGGCGGAGGCCGCGCCCGAGGTCGGGGCCAGTGCCGCCGCTACCTCCTCGGGGGGAGCCAGACCGGTGAACTCCGGCCCGATCACGACGTCGACGACCGCCGTCGCGCGGACGTCGAGGTAGTCCTCCGCCCCAGGCAGGAACGCGCCGAGGAACGCCGCGGCATCGTTCCCACGCGGCCCGTGCCGCAGCTCGCCGGTGCCGGTCACCTCACGATCGCTGGGATCGTTGGCGAACTCGGCGACGTGGAAGCCCCGGTTCCGCAGTTCGTCGGCCACGGTCGAGGCCAGACCGGCCTGGTCGGTGGCGTTGTAGACGCGGACGGTCACGGTGGTGGGGTCCAGGGAGGGCGGGGCCTGCTCGGCCGAGGCGCAGGCCGCCTCCTGCCGGGCCCTCCGCTCACGATCGTCCTGCAGGACGTTCCACCAGACGGCGCCGGCCGCCACGGCGAGCACGAGCAGAAAGATCAGCGGCGGGAGCGGCCGGCGTCCGCTGCGTGGGCGCACCGGGGGCCGTTCGGTGCGCAACGTCACGGTCTCTCCTCGGCGCGGAACCGGCAGCCTACGGACGCCCGGGGTCCGGGCGGACGCAGTGCGCGGGTGGGTCGGTCGCCTGGAGTTTAGGGCCGCGGCCAGGGCCTAGATCGCACCGTCGTCCAGCGCGGCGCGTCCCAGTTCGACACAGGGGTCGATGCGCTCGGCGTAGCCGGACGTGTCCTTGCCCGCCATGGCGCCGGCGGCCGTGCGGGCGACGATCCCGGCCATGATGGCGGCGAACTTGAAGAACGCGAAGCCGACGTACCAGTTCATGTCCGACAGCTCGGCGCCCGTGCGGGCGGCGTAGCGCTCCATGATCTGCCGACGGGTGGGGAAGCCAGGCAGCGTCGTCACCGGGCTGAGGGACGTCGCCCGCTCCTCGCCGGCCTCCGGCCAGTAGACGAACATCATCCCCAGGTCGGTCAGCGGATCCCCGAGCGTGGACATCTCCCAGTCGAGGACCGCACGGATGCGCCCGGGGGTCTCCGGGTCGAGCAGGCAGTTGTCCAAGCGGTAGTCGCCGTGCACGACGCTCGACCGCTGCGCGGCCGGAACCGTCTCGGCCAGCCGAGCACCGAGGGCGTCGAGGCCCGGCCGGTCCTGGTCGCGGGTGGCCTCCCACTGCTTGGTCCACCGGCGCACCTGGCGGGCCGCGAAGCCCTCGGGGCGCCCGAAGTCAGACAGACCCACGGCGTCGTAGTCGACGGAGTGCAGATCCGCGAGCACGTCGATGAGCGCTTCGCCGACGGCGCGCCGCTGCTCGGGCTCGTCGGCGTAGCCGGGGGGGAGCTCCTGGACGACGTGGATCCCGGCGACCCGTTCCATGACGTAGAAGGGCGCCCCGAGCACCGACTCGTCGGTGCACAGGTGGAAAGCGCGGGGAACCGGGACGTCGGTCGTCCCGAGTGCGGAGATCACGCGGTGCTCACGGGCCATGTCGTGGGCCGTGGCCAGCACCGCGCCGGTCGGAGGCCGCCGCAGGATGACCGCGTCCTCCGCGGTGCCGCCCTCCGGCGTGACCACGTACGTGAGGTTCGACATGCCGGCAGCGATCAGCTCGATGCTCACCGACCGCCATCGCTCGTCGCCCAGCGCCTCGGCCAGATACGGGCCAACGACGGTCGGATCAGCACCCACGGGAGTCGACACGGCGGCAGGGTAACCTCTGGCGCTTCGCCGCCCCGGGGCTCCCGGCGGGCAGCTCCGGATCGCGAACGCGGCGGCGGGCACAAACGGGGACCGCGCGGCGTTGGGGGGCTGCCGGTCCCGCACAGCCGGCCGCCCATCCGGGCGGCGCGGGCCGGTGTGGATCGGCAACCGGTCGCCTTCGCGGGGGTCGCCGGGCCGCTCCCTGCCGGCAGCACCACGGCGCCGGGAGCCCTGGCGGGCCTCCGGCATCACGACCCACCGGTCGCTCCCGCGGCCGGCCAGGACGACGGCGCCCCCTGCGTCGCGTCGAACGAGCGGGCACGCCGCCCGCGGTATCCCGGAGGAGGGGCACACCATGGCCACCGATTACGACGCCCCGCGCCGCAACGAGGCCGACGAGCTCGGCGAGGACTCGCTGGAGGAGCTCAAGGCGCGACGGGCGGAGGCGCAGTCGGCGTCCGTCGACGTCGACGAGACGGACTTCAACGAGAACCTGGAGCTTCCCGGCGCCGACCTGTCGGGCGAGGAGCTGACCGTCCGCGTCCTGCCCAAGCAGGAGGACGAGTTCACGTGCTCCCGCTGCTTCCTGGTCCAGCACCGCAGCCGGCTCGCCGCGACCAAGGGCGGCCAGCTGTACTGCCGGGACTGCGCGGCCTGATCACCGCAGACCGGACCGGAGCGCGCTCGCGGCCGGCCAGGGAAGGAACGAGATGACCGAGGACGGCAGGCGCATCGGCGCGCCGCGGGACGTTCCGCCGCCACGGCCGGTGACCGTGCGCACTCAGCCCGTCCGCGTCGAGGACACCGGCCTGGCCCAGGCGGCGCGGGCACTGGCCGAGGCAGTGGCCGGACTCCTCGGTGGGGGCACCGGCCCGGCTGCCCCAGGCCGCGGCGCCGGGGACGGGCGACGGTCGGCGGCGACCGGACTGAGCGACGTCATCGGGGCCGTCGCCGG
>JALYMS010000339.1 GCA_030773535.1 Actinomycetota bacterium
CAGGAGTCCGTCTGGGACTACCCCCGCCCGCCGTCGGCCGAGGTGACGCCCCGCCGCATCGTCGTGGAACTCGCCGGGCGGGTGCTCGCCGACACCGACCGCGCCATCCGGGTGTGCGAGACCAGTCATCCGCCGGTCTACTACGTGCCGCGGGACGACGTCGCCGACGGGGTGCTCGAGCGCGCCGGGGGCAGCTCGTGGTGCGAGTGGAAGGGGGCGGCGACCTACTGGGACGCCGTCGTCGACGGACGGCGCGTGGCTCAGATCGGCTGGTCCTACGAGGACCCGTCCCCGGCTTTCGAGCACCTGCGCGGTGCCATCGCCTTCTATCCGGCCAAGGTCGACCGCGCCCTCGTGGCCGGCGAGGTCGCGCGTCCTCAGGCCGGCGGCTTCTACGGCGGCTGGATCACAGCGGACGTCGTCGGCCCCGTCAAGGGTGAGCCGGGCACCCTCGGCTGGTGACCGGAGCTCAGTCGGAGGCGCGTGCCTGCATCCGGATCAGCGGCAGCACGACGGTGTCGAGCACCTCGTCGGCGTAGGCCTCGTCGATCGGCCTGCCGGTGAGCAGCCAGCGCTGGACCAGCAGCGCGCTGGTCGTCTCGGCGACCACGGAGCCGGCCACATCGGGCTGCACCTCGCCGCGCTGCTCGGCGCGCGACCAGATCTCCTCGAACGACTGGCGCCAGACGGCCAGCGGACCGTTGCGGAACGCCTCTGCCAGGGCCGGCTGGTGAGGGACCGTCGACAGCAGCGACAGCGTCGCCGCTCCGGTGGGGCCGGTGATGACTGTCACCAGGGAGCGGAGCATCTGCCGCAGGTCGCCCTCCAGCGAGCCGGTGTCCGGCGGCGCTGCCTCCGCCCGGTTCATGTCGGAGATCGTGTCGACGACCAGGTCCTGCTTCGTGCGCCAGCGGCGGTAGATGGTCGCCTTGCCCACCCCGGCCTCCGACGCGACGGCGTCCATGGTCAGCGCTCCGTAGCCGACCTCGGCAAGCAGGCGCAGGATGGCAGCCCGGATCACGCCGTCCCGGCTGGGATCGCGGGGGCGTCCGCCGCGGCTCGGTCGGGGCATCTCGCTGGTGGTCATGGCGGCCATGGAGCAGACCTTAGACATTAAAGTTTTGATCGGCCCACATCTCGCTGCGCCGTTCGCCCAGCGCTCACCCGGAAGTGCTGCTCGGCGCCGCGCGCCTGGCCCGCGGGGGCCGGGGGGTCAGTCATCCTGCGAAGGTGGAATCCGTCCGTGACGGCGCCGTCGGCCGCCGCCAGTACTGGGACGTGCCGGCACCGGCCACGCGCGCCCTGCTGGCCACGTCCATGACACACGTGCTGCCCCCGATCGCCCGGACCGCCGAGGCGATCGGGCTGACCGTCCACTCCACCCCGCAGCTGCTGGACCTCGTCGACTCCCGCGGTGGCCGGGGGCTGGCGCTGCTGTTCCAACGGCTGGCCCGCGTGCTCACCGACGCGGAGGCCGAGGCCCTGCGGGTGGTGACCGACCCTCCCGGGAACGGGGACGCACTGACCACGCGGCTGATGACCGCGCCGACCCTCGCCGTCGAGCTCGCCCGCCGAGGGGTGACCGTGGAGGTCGGGGTGCTCGCCGAGGCGGAGCTGTGGTCGGCCTACCAGCCGATCGTCTCCCTCGCCAACCGCTCCGTAGTGGCCCACGAGGCGCTCCTGCGCGGGGCCGTGGACGGCCGCGAGATCGGCGGTGGGGATCTGTTCTTCGTCGCCGAGCGGGCCGGCTGGCTGCACCGTCTGGACCGCATCGCCCGCGAGTCGGCCATCGCTGGGGCCGAGCCGTGGCTCGGGGGCGACGACCTCTACATCAACTTCTCCCCGAACTCGCTCTACCGGCCGCAGATCTGCCTGGCCAGCACCGAGCGCGCCGTGGACGACGCGGGGATCGCCCCCGGCCAGCTCGTGCTCGAGGTGGTTGAGTCCTCCGCCATCGCCGACCGCGGACACCTGTTGTCGGCGTTGGACCACTTCCGCTCGCTCGGCTGGCGGGTGGCTCTCGACGGCGTCGGTGGGGGCTGGTTCAGCCTCTCCCTGCTGGCCGCCGTCCGTCCCGACGTGGTCAAGCTCGACAAGCGCCTGGTCCAGGAACTCCCGGATGAACGCGCCCGCACCGTGCTGACGGCGGTGACCGAGACGGCCCACTCCCTCGACGCGGTCGTCGTCGCCGAGGGCGTGGAGTCCGAACGGCTGGCCGAGGAGGTCACCGCCCTCGGTGCCGACCTCGGGCAGGGATGGCTGTTCGGCCGCCCGGCCCGGCCCGGCCCGGCCAACGACGAGGCCGGGAGTCGGTGGCAACCGGTGGCCCGGCCGGTCGCCGGGCCGGTGGTCAGTGCAGCGCCCACGCGTTGAGCACCGGGCGGCCGTGCTCGGAGCCGAGCACCCCGTAGCTGCCGGGGGCCAGCGCGAACAGGCTGCCGGCCTCCGGAGGTAGCCCGAGCCACCGGGCGGTGAGCACGCGCAGCACGTGGCCGTGGGCGACCAGGACGACGTCGCCGTCGGCCAGCCGGGCACGGGCACGGTCGAGGACTTCGTCCACGCGCCCCCCGACGGCTGCCAGCGTCTTGCCCGGCGTCTCCCCGGGGACCGTGCCGTCGCGCCAGATGGACCACTCCCGGCCGAGCTCCGCCGTCGTCCGGCACTCGTATCCGCCGTAGTCGACCTCGACGAGGCCGTCGTACACGCGGGTGGGCGTCAAGCCGGCCAGCTCAGCGGTGCGGCGTGCTCGCTGCCGCGGACTGACCCACACCTCCACGAAGGACCAGCGGGCCAGCGGCGTCCGAAGAGCCCGTGCCTGGTCCTCGCCCTCCGGCAGCAGTAGCAGGTCCGTCCGGCCGGTGTGCTGCCCGCTCCGGCTCCACTCGGTCTGCCCGTGCCGAACCACCACGACCTGACCCTCGTCGGCGCCCATCGGGCCATCGAACACCGTTCCGGGAACACCCGCGCGGGTCCGCGTGCTGGCCCAAGGCATGACCACTGCCCAACTGAGCGACACCTTTTCCATCGGCGGGGACCTTCCTGTCCACCGCCTCGGCTACGGCGCCATGCAGATCACCGGCGAGGGCGTCTGGGGTGAGCCCGCCGACCGCGCCGGCGCCGTCCGCGTGGTCCGGGCCGCGGTCGAGCAGGGCGTGGACTTCATCGACACGGCGGACTCGTACGGGCCGGTCGTGAGCGAGTCCATCATCGCCGAGGCCCTGCACCCCTACCCCGACAGCGTGGTCGTCGCCACCAAGGCCGGGCTGACCCGCACCGGTCCCGGGGAATGGCATCCGGTGGGCCGGCCCCCTTATCTCAAGCAGCAGGTGGAGCTGTCACTGCGCACCCTGAAGCTCGAGCGCATCGACCTCATCCAGCTCCACCGCATCGACTCAAAGGTGCCGCTCGCCGACCAGCTGGGCGCGTTCCGCGAGCTCCAGGAGCAGGGCAAGGTCCGCCACATCGGCGTCTCGGAGGTCTCCGTCGAGGAGCTGAAGGCCGCACGCGAGATCGTGGACGTCGTCAGCGTGCAGAACCTCTACAACCTGAC
>JALYMS010000340.1 GCA_030773535.1 Actinomycetota bacterium
ATGAGGTCCCGCTTGCCGTCGCGGTCGAAGTCCTGGGCGTGGCGGATCATGTCGCGGGACTGCCAGCCGGAGCCGATCTGCGGGTAGCTGCCGAGGAAACCACCAGTGCCGTTGCCCGGGTAGAGGACCAGCGCTCCGTCAGTGCGGGCGGCGATCACGTCGGGAGCCTGGTCGGCGTTGAACGTGTGGCTGTACCGGGGCGCGCTCGGCGGCGGCGGGGGCGGCGGGGTCGTGCCGCCGGTGGTGCCGGTCAACCCGGGAAGCGTGATCTCGTACAGCCGGCCGTCGTTGAAGGTGTCCTGGTTGGTGTCGTTGTCCACGCCACGGTCGACGATGTAGGCGTTGTCGGGGCCGCCGGCGCCGTTGCTCGGCGGGGCGAGCGCGATGCCCGCACCGCTGCCCAGCCTGAACGACAGCACGACGACGTTCAGCAGCCGGCCTTGCATGTCGAGCTCGTAGATCCGGTTGCTCGGGTCGTCCAGCACGAAGATGCTGTTCCGGAAGGGGTTGTAGGCGATGCCCTCCGGGTCCGTCGCACCATGTACGGCCACGTCAAACTGCCGGACGGTGTCGTCGCCGCCGGCCGCCGGCAGCGCGTCGAACTTCTTGTTCGCCCCCCAGCCGTAGACGTACACCTCCTGCGCCAAGCCGTCGATGATCAGCAGCTCACCAGGGTTCGCCAGGACGATGGCGACGTCCTCGGCGTCGTCGCGGAAGCTCCCGGTGAACCGGGTGGAGAAGGACGTGAACGTGTCGTCCCCTGTGCCGTAGCGGCCGTCGGGGCCGCGGTCGACCTCGAAGACCTTGTCGGCGTCGTCGTCGGAGAAGAACAACCGCTCAGGCGACTCGGAAGTGGTGGCCGGGCGGTAGCCGACGCCGACCGGCTCGTCCGAGTAGGCCAGCGTGTTCGCGTCGGTTTCCAGCAGCTCACCCTGCAGGCTGGCGACGAAGACGTTGGTCCCCCGCCAGACGTTCTTCGGGTAGGCCGAGCCTCGCTCATCCACCTCGCCGTCGCTGATGATCAGCCGGCCGGTCCGGGAGTTGTAGGTGATCCCCGAAGGATCGGGGCTCGGATGGGCCCAGTTGGAGTTGGGCCCTCCGGTCCACGTGGTCTTGACCAGTGAGGCCTCCACCACCGCTGCCTGTGCAGTCGCGGCAGGTAGCACGGCAGAGCCGCCCCCTACCAGCGCAGTTACCAAAGCCAGACGCATCGCGCCGGAAAGACTCACTCGTTCACCCCGTGTCGTCGTGCGGCCCCTCGGACATCGTGTTCGAATTGCTGATGTCGAAGGCGGTCGATGTCGGCTGCGCGGAAGTCCCCCCACTTCGCCGAACCTGGCCAGGGTCTGTCGGGAATCCGTGCACGTCAACCGCCTGTCCCTAACGGGTGGAGGGCGTAACCGTCTGCATTCGACGGTTCGCGCTGAGTGAGCGAAATGGCTTTCTCGCAGTCTTCCTTACGGTAGGGCTACAGCTCGATCACGCCCTGTGGTCGGCAGCAGTGGGCGAGCGCAGCCAGACCGTTGACGGCGGCCGTCCCCTACCCGTCGGAGGCGTGCGGACGAGAGCCGCTCCCGGCCGTAGGGCCCCGGCGCCGCACGACGTGCGACCCTTCGCGGCACCGCAGAACGAGGGGACACAACCGTGGTATCGGAGAGTGCGCGGGCCGCGCGCGTCCAGGCAGTCCTGGACATCCCGCTGCACCGGTTCCTCGGCGTCCGCCTGCTCGACCCGGGCGACCCGGCGGCAGGCATCTCCTTTCCCGTGGGCGAGGCGGCCCAGAACCAGGCCGCCGTCCTCCACGGCGGAGTGGTGACGGCGCTGCTGGACGTCGCCAGCTACCTGGCGCTGCTCCCCCACCTCGACGACGCAGAGCACGCGGTGACGCACGACCTCTCGGTCTCCCTCCTGCGGCCGGTGGGCGCAGACGAGCGGGTCGCGGTCGTCGGCGGCGTTCTCCGGCGCGGTCGGGCGCTGGCCTTCCTCCGCGCCGAGGCCACCGTGGAGGGCCGGACCGTTGCTGCGGCACAGGTGACGAAGAGCATCGTCCCGGTGCCCGGCACCGGGGGCAGGAGGGACGAGCGGCTGTGAGTGGCTATGACGAACGGCCGTGGCTGGCCCTGTACCGCGAGCAGCCCGCCGACTTCCCGGTCGAGTTCGACAACGCCTTGGACATGTTCCGCTCCGGGGTGGCACGGGACCCCGACGGAATCGCCCTGCGGTACTTCGACGGCAGCATCTCCCGCCGGGAGCTGAACGAGCTCAGCGACGCCCTGGCCAGTGGCCTGATTGCCTCCGGCTTCTCATCCGGCGACCGGCTGGCCGTCTACCTCCAGAACGTTCCCCAGTTCGTGATCTGCATGGTGGCCGCCTGGAAGGCCGGCGGGCTCATGGTCTCGATCAACCCGATGAGCCGAGAGCGCGAGCTGTCCTACCTCCTCCAGGACTCGGGAGCGACCGCCCTGGTGGCCCTAGAGTCGCTGTACGACCAGGTGGGTCGGCACGTCGTCCCCGGCACCGGCGTACGCCTCGTGCTCACGACCAGCGAACTGGAGTTCCAGACGCGGTCCGACGAGCGGCTCTTCGCCGGCCTTCCGCGCCGGCGCTCCGAGGGCACCACCGATTTCGCCGGGTTCGTCGCGCGCCACCGCGGCGAGGCGCCGCCCCCGACCCGCCTCGGCCCGGAGGACGTGGCGTTCCTGACCTACACCTCGGGCACCACCGGGGTGCCGAAAGGTGCGATGAACACCCACGGCAACGTGGCCTTCACCGCCCAGGTCTACCGGGACTGGACGCGGGCCGGACGCGACGACCCCATATTCGGCATCGCCCCGCTGTTCCACATCACCCCTCATCGGGCACGCGGCGGTGAGCCTGCTCGCCCCGGCACCGCTGGTCCTGGCCTACCGCTTCGAGTCGCAGGTGGTGCTCGACGCATTAGTCGAACACCGGCCCGCGTTCACCATCGGCGCCGTCACTGCCTTCAACGCACTGATCAACGCGCCCGGGATGACGAGGGACCACTTCGCCTCGTTCACCTCCGTCTACTCCGGTGGGGCGGCGATCTCACCGGCCGCCGCCGAGGCGTTCCTCAGGGCCACCGGGAAACCCCTGCACAGCGCCTACGGCCTGACCGAGACGACGTCTCCCCTCACGCTGACTCCCTTCGGCTCCGCGTCGCCGGTCGATCCGACGTACGGGGCTTTGTCCATCGGGGTCCCGGCGCCGAACACCGTCGTGCGCATCCGGGACGACGACGGGCAGGACCTGCCGCTCGGCGAGGTGGGCGAGATCGTCGCGGAGGGGCCCCAGGTTGTTCCCGGCTACTGGGGCAAGCCGGAGGAGACCGCGGCGAACCTGCCCGGCGGCGCGCTCAGGACCGGTGACGTCGGGTTCATGGATCCAGCGGGCTGGGTCTTCCTCGTCGACCGCAAGAAGGACATGATCAACGCCTCCGGGTACAAGGTGTGGCCGCGCGAGGTGGAGGACGTGCTGGCCGAGCACCCCGCCGTCCTGGAGTCCGCGGTCGTCGGCGTGCCCGACGAGAAGCGGGGCGAGACCGTGAAGGCGTTCGTCAGCCTCCGACCGGGCACGTCCGTGACACCCGAGGAACTCGTCGCACACTGCCGGGAGCGCATGGCTGCCTACAAGTACCCCCGCAGCGTCGTGCTCGTCGACGACCTGCCCAAGACCGTCACCGGCAAGATCCTGCGCCGGCAACTGCGCGGCTAGCTGTCGCAACCAGACAGGTTGTTCACGCGGCGAGCCGGCTGATCGGTGGGTGACCTCCGAGGGCGGAGTGGCTGCGGGCAGTGTTGTAGTGGGTCAGCCAGCTGTCCAGGGCGGCGGTGCGCTGGTCGTTGCTGGTCCAGCCGGTGGCGTAGGCCCACTCGGTGCGCAGGGTGCGGTTGAACCGCTCGGCCTTG
>JALYMS010000341.1 GCA_030773535.1 Actinomycetota bacterium
AAGCAGGCGATCCTCCGCCGCGTGCGCGACGTGATGCGCCCCGACGGATGGCTGTTCCTCGGCGCTGCAGAGACGACGCTCGGGGTGGACGACTCCTGGGAGCGGGTCGTCGTCGGCCGCAGCTCCGCCTACCGCCCGCTGAAGGGGAACTGACGTGCGTGCACTAGTGATCGACGACTCCCGCGCCATGCGCCGGATCGTCTCCGGGATCCTGGAGGGTCTCGGTTACGAGGTACAGCAGGCCGGCCACGGCCGCGAGGGGCTCGACGTCCTCGACGGCGGGTGGCTCCCCGACCTGGTCTGCGTGGACTGGAACATGCCGGTCATGGACGGACTGCAGTTCGTCTCCGCGGTGCGAGCCAATCCGGGGTGGCGACAGCTGACCCTCATGATGGTCACGTCCGAGAGCGAGCACACCCAGATCGTCCGGGCGCTGGCGGCCGGCGCCCACGAGTACATGATCAAGCCGTTCACCGCCGACGCCTTCCGCGACAAGCTCGCGCTGCTGGGCCTGCTCCCCGAGGAGGTGGCCCTGTGACCGGGCTGCCGGACAGCGGTGAACGGCGGCGCTCCGGCGACGCATCTCCGCTCATCACCGAGCTGATCGACGGAGCGACGGTGCAGGGCATCGCCGAGGAGGCGTGGATCGCCCTCGTCGGGGACGACGAGTTCCTCGTGCCCCTTCCTGGTGGCCCGCTCGACGACGCCCTGAGCTCCTGGGTCGAGATCGTCGGGCCCTGGAACGGCGCCGTCGTCCTCACGACCGGCCGGTCCACCGCCGAGCAGCTGGCCCGCTGCCTCCTGGCCGAGCACGCACCTCCGGTGCTCGACGACGAGGACGTCGAGGACGCCCTGGGTGAGCTCGCCAACGTGGTCGGCGGCAACATCAAGGCCGTCCTCCCCGGCCCGTCGGTCCTCGGCCTGCCCGAGGTGGGGACCGCCCCTTCGTCCGGCCTCCCGGCCGACATCTGCCGCGTCGACCTCCTGTGGCGCGGCGAGTCACTGACCATCACCGTGCAGGGCTCCGCCGGAGTCCTGGATGAGCTCGAGAACGAGGTGCCCCTGTGAAGATCCTGGTCGCCGACGACAGCCGCGTCATGCGGCAGATCGTCATCCGCACCCTGCGGCAGGCCGGTTACGACGACCACGACATCGTCGAGGCCGAGGACGGCGCGGACGCGTTGGCCAAGGTGTCGTCCGAGCAGCCGGACCTGGTCCTGTCCGACTGGAACATGCCGAACATGACCGGCATCGAGTGCCTGCAGGCCCTGCGTGCCTCCGGCTCGGCCGTGCCGTTCGGGTTCGTCACCTCCGAGGGCTCCCAGGAGATGCGGGAGAAGGCCGCCGATGCCGGCGCGCTGTTCCTCATCGCCAAGCCCTTCACCGCGGACACCTTCAACGAGCACCTGGACGGGGTGATCGCATGACCACCGGCACCGTGCAGCTGCCCGCTGCCAAGGACGTCCGCGACATGCTCACCGGCCTGGTCGGCAAGCCGGTCGGCGTCAACCCCGGCGCCCCGGTGACCCCCAGCGCCGACAAGCCAGTGTCCGTGGCCGTCTACGTCGACCCCCAGATGGCCATCAACGCGGTCTGCGTCATGGACCTGGCTGCGTCGGCCTACACCGGCGCCGCCCTGGCCCTGCTCCCCCCCGGGGGCGCGCAGGACGCCGTGGAGGAGGACGGCGAGCTGACCGGCCTGCTGGTCGAGGCGCTGCACGAGGTGGCGAACGTGCTCTCGGCGTTGTTCAACACCCCCGGCGCCCCGCACTCCAAGCTGCACAAGCTCTACGCCCCCGGCGACGACCTCCCCGGCGACATCCAGGGCATGCTCGCCAACTTCAACCGGATCGACCTCGCGATCGAGGTCCCCGGCTACGGCAAGGGCGGGCTCTCCCTCGTCCTGCCGTAAGGACCCATCGATGCTGCGACCCCGGTGCCGTGAGGCAACGGGGTCGCAGCATGAGCGGATGTTGTTACACGTGGAACAGCTGTTGCAGATCCGCGGCGGACGGGGTCGCCCCGAGTGGGGCCCGGAGGGCTCCGCGCAGGGGCGACGGAACGGCTCTGCGTGGACCGGCAACGGCTCCTGGCTGCTGTGCGGTCCGGAGGACCGCAGTGTTATCGCACGTGGAACGCGCCCGTACCTCAGGCCAGGGCGGGCTCGAGGTCGCGGATCCTCGACGGCATGCAGGCCCATACGTGCTTGGCGTTGCCGTCGACGTACCAGCCGTGCGCCACGGACAGCCGTGCAACCAGGTGCAGGCCCATGCCGCCCTGCGCGGGATCGCGGTCGACCGCCGGCGTGGGCATCGACTCGGGCGCACGGTCGCTGACGTCGATCAGCCAGCCGCCGCTGCCGGCCACGACCGTCGCCACGA
>JALYMS010000342.1 GCA_030773535.1 Actinomycetota bacterium
CGATCAGGCGCTTCTCGTCGAGGGAGGCCCCTTGGTGCGCGGTCATGACGGCAAGCGTGACATGAGGCCGGTGGCGGTGACTCGGACTCGCACCTGTTGACGTCGCTCCGCCCTTCGTCGCGCAGAATTCTGAGCGGCGTCGAGGGGCGGTGCTGGGCCACCTTTCGGACGGAATTCCGCAGCGGGGCCCAGCTGGCGGTGTGGCGGACCGCCCGCGTTCCCCTTGGCCCGGGCACGGCGCAGCCGGCCGTACGACGGAGACGTCCTGCCAGCCCGCGCTCAGCCGCGGCCGGACCGCAGGACGTCCCGTGCCGTCGACGCCGAGCGGTCCGCTGCCACGCCGCCTTCCTGCGGGGACACGCCCCCAGTCGCGCGCGGTCATGCCGGTCGTCAGCCCTGAGCGCAGACCGGACCTTCGGGCGCAGGTCAGTGGCGCTCCGGCATCGCAGGCTCTCTGCGCGCCCGTCCGTCTGATGAGCTGCGTGGGCCGCCGCTGTTCTCGGCCCAGGCGACGAGGGTCGCGGTGCTCTCCGGGCCTCCTGCACGCCCGCGCCAGGCCGTGACTGCCCAGCGGGACTGGACCGCAGGACGTCCCGCAACTTCGACGCCGAGCGCTCGCCAGCGCAGCGGCAGGGTGCCGAACCTGGTGGTGCCATACACCCGGTGCACCTGCGGAGCCGCCCCGACCGGGCGCCTCGGCAGTCGGGGCGGGGCCGCGCTGCCGGGGCTACCGGTGGTCGGCCTTCTTCTTCGACACGGCCTTCCACACGAACGCACCGACCACCGCGATCACGGCCAGGACGACGAGGACGATGGGGAAGCCGATGGCGGCGCTGTCATCGCCGCTTCCGCTCCGACTCGCGAGCCCGATGAGCACGACCAGCAGGGCGATGCAGCCAGCGATGACGAGCGCCGGGGTCAGCAGGCGCCGGTTCTTCTCCTTCATGCAGGTCCGCTACCCCGGCCGGCACCACCTACTACCCGCAGACGCGACAAGACCCCGTCACCACGAGGGCGGACGGGGTCGCGTCGGCGTGCGGGACTACTCCTACTCCGGGGGAGCGGGCTTGCCGCTGCGCTCCAGCTCCGGCATGGCGCCCTCAGGACGCGGCGCGGAGGTGTCCGAAGGACCGCTCCGGCGCTTGGCCCGGAAGAAGCCGGGGACGCGCTCAGGGCTGTTCTCGACGACGTGCTCGTCGCCGTAGCCGGGGCCCTTGGGCTGGCCCTCGGCGCCGTGATCCGTGGCGCCTTCGAGCTGCGGCCGGTCGGACTCGACGCCGGTGAGCGCGATCCGGTAGACGGCGGGCAGCGGCACCGTCTCCTCGACGAACTCGCCGTTGGGCAGGCGCCGGATCGTGCCCGACTCGATGCCGTGGTGCACCAGCTCGTCGTCGCTGCGCTGCAGCGCCAGGCAGATGCGCTTGGTGGCGAAGTAGACGATGGGCGGGACCACGAACAGGGCCACCTGCAGCACGCGGGAGATCGTGTTGATGCTCAGGTGGAACACCGAGGCGATGACGTCGTTGCCGCCGGCGATCATGAGGACCACGTAGAAGGCGATGGACATGGTGCCGATGGCGGTGCGGACGGGGACGTCGCGCGGGCGGTCGAGCAGGTTGTGGTACTCGCGGTCGCCGGTGAAGCGCGCCTCGAGGAAGGGGTAGAGCGCCAGCAGCGTGAACAGGATCCCCGGCAGCACGACCGTCGGGATCATGACGTTCAGCGACACGGTGTAGCCGAAGCCGGCGATCTCCCAGTTCGGCATCAGACGGGTCGAGCCGTCGAGGAAGCCGACGTACCAGTCGGGCTGCGAGCCGGCGGACACCTGGGAGGCGTCGTACGGGCCGTACAGCCAGATGGGGTTGATCTGTGCGAGGCCGCCGAGCGCCGCCATGACGGCGAACACGAGCATGAAGAACCCGCCGGCCTTGGCGGCGTAGCTGGGGAACAGCCGCGATCCGACGACGTTCGTCTCGGTTCGGCCGGGTCCGGCGAACTGCGTGTGCTTTTGGTACCAGATCATCATCATGTGGAACGTGATGAGCCCCAGGATGAGGCCCGGCAGCAGCAGGATGTGCGCGCTGTAGAGCCGGTCGAGGATCGCAGTGCCGGGGTACTCGCCGCCGAAGATGAGGAACGCCGTCCACGTGCCGACGACGGGGATCGACAGCGCGATCGAGTAGGCGATGCGCGCACCCGTGCCGGACAGCAGGTCGTCCGGCAGGGAGTAGCCGGCGAAGCCCTCGGCGATGCCCAGGACCAGCAACCCGACGCCGATGATCCAGTTGAGCTCACGCGGCTTGCGGAACGCGCCGGTGAAGTACACGCGCATGAGGTGGACCACGATGCACGCCATGAACAGCAGTGCCGACCAGTGGTGGATCTGGCGCATGATCAGGCCACCGCGAACGTCGAAGCTGATGTCCAGCGTCGACGCGTAGGCCTGCGACATGGTGACGCCCTGGAGCGGGACGTAGCTGCCGTCGTAGACGACCTCCGTCAGTGACGGGGTGTAGAAAAACGACAGGTAGGTGCCGGTCAGCAGCAGGATCATGAAGCTGAACAGCGCGATCTCGCCGAGCATGAACGACCAGTGGTCCGGGAAGACCTTGTTGATGCTCCGGCGGACGAAGTTGGAGCTGCCGAGCCGGTCGTCGACCCACGTCGCACCTGCGTCGGTCCCCTTCTCGAACAGGCTCATGTGTCGCGCTCCCAGTAGCTCGGACCGACGGGCTCGTCGTAGTCACCCTGTGCGAAGAAGTATCCCTCGTCGTCCACGCTGATCGCCAGTTGGGGCAGCGGACGGGCGGCCGGCCCGAACACGACCTTGCAGCCCTCGTTGGCGGCGAAGGTCGACTGGTGGCAGGGGCAGAACAGGTGGTGCGTCTGCTGCTCGTAGAGCTTGACGGGGCAGCCGAGGTGGGTGCAGACGCTCGAATAGGCGATGTGACCGTCGATCGACCAGTCCTCGCGGCCCTCGACGACCTGCAGCTCCTCCGGGCGCATGCGGATGAGCAGCGTCGGAGAGTCGGCGATCTTGGTGCCGTGCTCGACGTCGGGGAACACGCTCTCGACGGCGCCCACCTGCAGGTCACCGAGCCGGACGGGCGTGCCGTTCTGCCGGATCAGGCGCACGCCCTTCTTCCAGGCGGTGGTCGCGAGGACGCGCTCCTTGTGCTGGAAGGGGCCCAGTCCGAACAGGAACGGCACGGGGAGCAGGGCGAGCGAGCCGGCCCCCAGCAGCAGGGTGTTGCGCAGCAGAGAGCGTCGCGGCAGGCCGGTCTCCTCGAGACCCTTCTTGAGCGCCTTGGCGGTGGCCGCCCGCTCGTCCGGAGGCGATCCGAACGGGTGGCGCTCCTGCACCGCTTCCTCGTCGACCATGAGCGTCTTGGCCCACAGGACCGCGCCGGCGCCGACGCCGCCCAGGGCGAGGGCCATGAAGGTGCCCAGCAGCGGGGTGTAGAGGTAGCGGGTCGGTGAGTCGAACTCGTGGTTGACCAGGAAGAAGGTGAGCACGAAGGCGACCACCGCCAGGAACGACATGAGGAACAGCGCCGCGACCTTGCGCTCGGCGGCCTTCGCGTCCTCCGGTCCCTGGGGGTGCTTGCGGCCGGCCAGCTCCTGCTCGGCGGTCGCCTGCGGTGGCTTGCTGCTGTCGAACTGGCCCTCACCCCGCCCGCCGCCGTGCAGCGCTGCGCGGCTGTCGGTCTGGGTGAAGCCGTCGTCGTGAACGTCGCTGCCGCGTGTGTCGCCGGGGCCACTGGCCTCGTCGTTGCGACGGGGGCTCGACAGGCGGTCGCGGATCGAGCCACCGGCCTGCGCCGACGTCTGGTCCGTGGGGGGGGACGGCTGCTGGCCGCCGCGGTTCGCAGGAGTGGTCACGAGCGGGCCCCGATCCAGAGGGTGAGACCGACGAGGACGGTGATGCCGACGACCCAGGTGACCAGGCCCTCGGAGATGGGTCCGTAGCGCCCGAGGTTGGTGCCGCCCGGGTCACCCGACTCGGCCAGGAAGCGGACGTAGCGGGTGATGGCCCGCTTCTCCTCGTCAGTCAGCTGGGCGTCGCTGTAGCGCGGCATGCTCTCCGGGCCGTGCTGCATGGCCGTGTAGATGACGCGGGCACTCGCGGGGGTGAGCTCCGGCGCGTACTTGCCGTAGGTCAGCGCGCCACCGGAGCCGGCGAAGTTGTGGCACGAGGCGCAGTTGGTGCGGAACAGCGCACCACCGAGCTGCAGGTCGCCGTCCTCGAGGTCGCCCTCGGGCAGTTGTGGCCCGCCGCCGTTCTCCTGGATGTACGCCGCGAGCGCGTCGATCTCCTCGATCGAGTAGCGCGGCTTCTTGCGGGGCGCCTGCTGCACCCCGGCATGCAGGGGCATCCGACCGCTCTCGACCTGGAACACCACGGCTGAGGCGCCGACGCCGATGAGGGAAGGCCCCCCGGCGCCGCCCTGGAGGTCGAGGCCGTGGCAGGTCGAGCAGCCGGTCAGGTAGAGGTCTCGCCCCTCCTGCACCTGCGTCGACTGGTTGGCCGGCTCTTCCTCCTGCGCCACGCTCTGCGGCGCCAGCAGCGCGGCGTAGACGGCCCCCAGCACGCTCAGGGCCAGGAGGACGACGCCGTAGCTGCTCGCCCGAGTGCGGCGGCGCCTGCCTTGCTTGTGCACAGAGGTCCCTGTCTGCTTCGAAGTGCGGGTGGTCACTTGATGATGTAGATCGCGGCGAAGAGCCCGATCCACACGACGTCGACGAAGTGCCAGTAGTACGAGGTGACGATGGCGCTGGTCGCCTTCTCGGGCGAGAAGCGACCGATCGTGGACCGCACCAGGACGATGACGAAGGCGAAGAGACCGCCGACGACGTGCAGACCGTGGAAGCCGGTGGTCAGGTAGAACACCGAGCCGTACGGGGCGGACGAGATGGTCAGGCCCTCATGGGTGACGAGCGCCCGGTACTCGTTGACCTGCCCGCCCACGAAGACGGCGCCCATGATCAGCGTGAGCACGAACCACTTCCGCAGGCCGTAGACGTCGCCACGCTCCGCGGCGAAGACGCCGAGCTGGCAGGTCAGGGACGAGGCAACGAGGATGACCGTGAAGGTCGCCGCGTAGGGCAGGTTGAGGACCTCCGTGGCCTCGTGCCACACCTCCTGTCCCTGGACCGCGCGGATCGTGAAGTACATCGCGAACAGCGCCGCGAAGAACATCAGCTCCGAGGACAGCCACACGATCGTCCCGACGCTGACCATGTTGGGCCGGGTCAGCGAGCCGTGCGCCGGCAGCTTGGAGAGAGGGGGGGCAGTCGTCGTCACGCGAGCATCATGGCAGCCGCCGCCGCCCTCGACCACGCGGGGGCGCTCGCCGCGCCGGGGACCTGCGGCGGGCCTAGCCTGAAGACGTGGCCGGTGCCCTGCGGACGCTCGAGTCGTCCTCTTCGACGGTCCTCGCGCACGGCGGCGACGGACTGCCTCCGTTCGACGCCGCCAGTCTCGTCACGCAGGCCCGACCTGCGGTGCTGCCCGTGCTGCTGGTGCTGGCCGCTGCGTCGTTCTACCTGTACGGAGTGCACCGCCTGAGCGCGCGCGGCGACCGGTGGCCGCTCGGCCGCACCCTGTCGTTCGTCCTCGGCGGGCTGGGGACCGTCTCCCTCGCCACGCTGTCGGGGCTCGCGGCCTACGACGACAGCCTGTTCGCGGTCCACATGGTCCAGCACATGCTGCTGTCCATGGTCGCGACGGTGTTCCTCGCCCTGGGCGCCCCCATCACGCTCGCCCTGCGCACCCTCCCGTCGAGGCACCGGCGCCGTGTCCTCGCGGTGCTCCACTCGCGGGTCGCCCGGGTGCTCAGCTCCCCGCTGGTGCCCTGGGTGCTGTTCGTGGCCAGCCCCTTCGCGCTCTACTTCACCGGGTGGTACGAGGCCACCTTGGACGACCGCGTCCTGCACGAGCTGCTGCACCTGCACTTCCTGGTCGTCGGCTCGCTGTTCTTCTGGCCGCTGCTCGGCGTGGACCCGGTGCCGGGGCGCTCGGGGCACCCGTTCCGCATGCTCCTGGTCGCCGCCACGCTGCCGTTCCACGCGTTCCTCGGAGTGGCCATCATGAGCGTCGAGGCCGGCGGCCGGGGGCTGCTCGCGGGTGACCACTACGTCCCGCTGCACGGCCTGGCCGAGTCGGTGTACCAGCAGCAGCTCGGCGGCGGCCTGCTGTGGGCGTCGGGTGACGTGGTGGGGCTGCTGT
>JALYMS010000343.1 GCA_030773535.1 Actinomycetota bacterium
GAGGTCGAAACCGCTCCCCTGCTTGGGCATCGATGCCGGGGAGAGCCCGATGGTCACCCGGCGCTGGGGGAACGACGCCCCGGCGTTGACCACGGCTGCGCGGACCCGGTCGACCGACTGGCGCACGACGGCGTCCGGCAGGCCGACGAGGACCACCTGAGGCACACCGGCGGCCATGTCCACCTCGACCTCCACCATGGCGCCGTGCACTCCCGCGAGGCCTACGGACCAGGTGCGGGCGATCGTCACGAGAAGGCCGCCCGGAGATGGGTGACCAGCGCGGGCCGCGCCGGCCGCACCAGCACGCCGACGACGTCGAATCGCAGGTCGGGCGCGTGCTCGTCGTGCGCCGCCAGCCACCGCTGCGCCAGGACCCGGAGACGGCGCTGCTTGACCGGCGTCACCGCCTCGACCGGGGAGCCGTAGCCGACGCCGCGACGCGTCTTCACCTCGCAGAAGACCAGCGCATCGCCCTCCCGCGCCACGATGTCGAGCTCGCCTTCGCGGCAGCGCCAGTTCCGGTCCAGCACGCGGATGCCGGCGTCGGTCAGGTAGGCGACCGCGATGCGTTCGCCGCGCGCACCGAGTTCGTTGGTGGAAGACACCCGTCGACCGTCGCGGTCGGGAGGGGCCGCGGGAAGCGGTCGGAGGAAGCTGTGGACCGGGGTCGCGCCTGTGGACGGCCGCGACGACGGCGACCGACTAGGGCAGCCGCGGGTTCTCGGGCAGCTCGAGCTCTGGCTTGTCCAGCTCCTCGACGTTGACGTCCTTGAACGTCAGCACCCGCACGTTGCGGACGAACCGCGCCGGCCGGTACATGTCCCAGACCCAGGCGTCGGAGAGCTTCAGCTCGAAGTACACCTCTCCCCCGGCCTCGCGGACCTGCAGGTCGACGGAGTTGGCGAGGTAGAAGCGCCGCTCGGTCTCCACCACATAGGTGAACTGCCGGACGATGTCCCGGTACTCGCGATAGAGCTGCAGCTCCATCTCGGTCTCGTACTTCTCGAGGTCCTCGGTGCTCATCGCGGCTCTTCCGGCGCAGGGACCATGTCCCCATCATCGACCATGCCGACCGGCGCCGAGAGCTGGAGTCCCCGCGAGGCGTGCGCGTCCCGTGCGCTGCGTACGTTGACGAAGCGCATCCGGTGCTCCGGGCACGGACCGTGCCGGTCCAGGGCGGCACTGTGCACGTCGGTGATGTAGCCCTTGTGACCCGCGAAGTCGTACTCGGGCCACCGCTCGTGCAGCTCCAGCATCATCCGGTCGCGCGTCACCTTGGCCAGGACTGACGCCGCCGCCACGCAGGCGGCCACCCGATCGCCCTTCCAGACCGCGAGCCCGGGGCGGGCCAGCCCGGGCACCGGGAAGCCGTCGGTCAGGACGTAGTCCGGCTCCGGATCGAGGTTGAGGACGGCGCGACGCAGCGCCTCGATGTTCGTGACGTGCATGCCCCGGGCGTCGAGGTCGGCGACCGGGATGGTGACGACCGACCAGGCCAGCGCCCGGTCGACCACTTCGGCATAGACGCGTTCCCGGGAGGCGGGGGTGAGGAGCTTGGAGTCGGCGAGCCCCGGCACGCGGCCCCGCTTGCCGGCCGGCAGGACGCAGGCGGCCGCGACCAAGGGACCGGCGCAGGCGCCGCGACCGGCCTCGTCGGCCCCGGCCACGACCGAGAAACCCCGGCTGCGCAGGGAGCGCTCCATGTCCCAGAGGGAGTCGGGGCGTTCCTCGGCCGCTCGGGTGTGCCGGGCGGGGCGGGAAGGGGCGGATCGGACAGCCATCGCGGACCGACCCTACGACCCGCCCGGCCGGCATCGCGGGCAGGACCCGCACGGAAACACCATGGGCCGGCCCTCCGAGGAGGGCCGGCCGAAGCGCACCGGAGGTCGGGAGCCGCGATCAGATCTCGGCGGGACCCAACTCGGGCTCGGTCAGGTCGGTGGTGCCCAGGTCGGCCGAGGCACCGGCGTGCCCGCAGGTGCAGCCGGGCTGGCGGTTGGACAGCACGAGCGAGACGGCGTGCGCCCGGTCGCGGGCACCGAGCTTGCGCAGGATGGCCTTGACGTGGGACTTGACGGTGTCCTCGCTGATGAACAGGTTGCGGCCGATCTGACGGTTGGACTGGCCCTGGAGCAGTTCGTCCAGCACGTCGGACTCCCGCCGGGTGAGCGGGATCTCCGGGGTGAACGGCTTGGCGGCCGGCACGTCGGAGGGCTCCACCCGGCGGATCTGCGGGTCGACGACGGTGCGGCCGGCGCGAGCCGCCAGGATGGCCCAGCCGAGCAGCGTCGGCGACGTGTTCGTCATGAGGTAGCCACGGACACCCGCAGCCAGCGCCTCGTTCACCACGGCCGGGTCCTCGGACGAGGCCAGCGCGATGATCGCGACACCCGGGAAGCGGCGCCGCAGGTCGCGGCAGGCGTTCAGGGTCGCGGCGCGGCCGGACCCGAGCTCGACGACGACGGCGTCGGGACGGGCCGACTCGACCAGCGTGAGAGCGCGGCGCAGCTCCCCGGGCGTACCCACCGACTGCATGCCGGCCGTCTCGTTGATCATGCTGACCAGACCGCGGCGCAGGACGGGCGCGTCAGCGAGGAGGAGCACGCGGGTGACCCCGCGGGCGGTGCTCGCCAAAGGTGCAGACACAACTGACTCCGTTTCGACTCCGGTGAACTTGCAATGTCTCCATCGGAAGGGTGAAACGGTTGCTTGAATGCTTTTGCAACAATTTTCGGATTGCTGTCGCCCGCGCCCCTTATGGCGCCGGGCGAAGTCACAGCCGTAACGGCGGAACGGCCGACGACGCCGATGGCGACGGGAGACCGAGGCCAGCCGCGCGCTCCGAGGAAAGGTAAGCGGCTGGTCAGTCGCCGTGACCGGCGCACGAACGCCGCCATGCGACCAACGGGACGGCGCCGGCGAGCCCGACCGCATACGGCGCCACGGTCGCTGCCGGCGACGCCGCAGCGACCTCGGTCCCCTGGATGTCCGGTGAATCGAGCATGCCGAATCGGCCGACCGGCCAGACGATCACCGCGGCCTTGCCGATCACGT
>JALYMS010000344.1 GCA_030773535.1 Actinomycetota bacterium
CACGCAGCTGGCGTACGCGCGCCGCGGCATCGTGACGGCCGAGATGGAGTTCGTAGCCCTCCGGGAAGGCGTCTCGCCGCAGAAGGTGCGCGACGAGGTGGCCCGTGGTCGTGCGGTGCTGCCGGCCAACGCCAACCACCCGGAGACAGAGCCGATGGTCATCGGCCGGGAGACCGTCGTGGTGCTCCTGGGCACCGCTCTGGTCCGCCCGGCTACGACCACATCAGCTCGGCGATCGGGGCGGCGATGATCGCCTGGCACGGAACGGCGATGCTGTGCTACGTCACCCCCAAGGAGCACCTCGGTCTACCCGACCGGGACGACCTCGAGGACGGCATGATCGCCTACAAGATCGCAGCGCACGCCGCGGACGTCGTCAAGGGCCACCCCGGGGCGCAGGCCTGGGACGACGCGCTGTCCGACGCCCGGTTCGAGTTCCGCTGGGAGGACCAGTTCAACTTGGCCCTCGATCCGGACACCGCCCGCAGCATGCACGACGAGACGCTGCCCGCAGCCCCGGCCAAGACGGCGCACTTCTGCTCGATGTGCGGCCCGCACTTCTGCTCCATGCGGATCTCGCAGGACGTGCGCCGCTACGCCCAGGAGTGCGGCCTGGACGACGCGGAGGCCCTGGAGGCCGGGATGCGGGAGAAGGCGGCCGAGTACAACGGGCAAGGCCGGCGGATCTACCTTCCGATCGCCGAATAGCGCCCGCGGCGTGGTGGAGAGGTGGCCGCGGCCGGTGCCGCTGGTCGGCGATCCGACGTCCGCGGCGCAACGCGCCGCGGATCCCACCGGATGGGCCATGGACTCGGACGCCCGGGAGGGGCTCTACCGGGTTGTCTCCGCCCGCCGCGACGTCCGTCGGTTTCGGCCAGACCCGGTGCCCGACGACGTGCTACGCCGCGTGCTGGGGGCAGCGCACGCCGCTCCGAGTGTCGGGCACAGCCAACCGTGGCGCTTCCTCGTCATCCGTGACCCGGACATCCGCGACCGGGCCGCGATCCTGACCGACCGGGAGCGCCTGCGTCAAGCGGCCCTGCTTGAGCCGGACGCCGCTCGGCGCCTGCTGGACCTGCAACTGGAGGGCGTGCGAGAGGCTCCCCTCGGCGTCGTCGTCTGCTGCGACCGCCGCACCCCGGCCGCCGGTGTGCTCGGACGGGCCACCTTCCCCGACGCCGACGTGTGGAGCTGCGCTGCGGCGATCCAGAACCTGTGGCTGGCGGCCCGGGCAGAAGGGCTGGGCATGGGCTGGGTGACACTGTTCCGCCCGCTCGAGCTGGCCGAGTTGTTGGGGTTGCCGGACGGGGTGGCGACCCTCGGCTGGCTCTGCCTCGGCTGGCCGGATGAGCGGCCACCTGCCCCGGGCCTGGAACGGGCCGGCTGGTCCCGGCGGCTGGCGTTGTCCGACGTCGTGATCGCCGACCGCTGGCCGGATGCTCCGGAGGCGCCCCCGGCACCGCCGTCCCACCTCAGGGCCCCGGATCAGTCGGCGGTCGTGAACGTTCGCGATCAGGCCGACGTCCTGTTGACCCCGCAGGGTTCCCTAGGGGTGCTGGATCGGGCCGTGGACCGCGCGGTCGCACTCGGCCAGGGCAAGGTGACCGGGGGAGTCCTTGTGCTGGCGGCCGCCGACCATCCCGTCACCGCCCACGGCGTGACCGCCTACTCCCCGGGCGTGACGCGGGACGTCGTGCGGGCGGCCGTCGACGGGACCGCGCTCGGCGCTACGGCGGCTCGGACCGCGGGGTTGGAGCTGATCATCGTCGACGCCGGCGTCGACGGGGGCTCGGTGCTGGGTGCCACGGCCATGCGGCCGGAGGATGCACGCGGTGATCTGGTGACCGCACCGGCGATGACACCGGCCGATACCTGGCGGCTCATCGACTCGGGCCGCGCCCTCGGCGAAGGAGCGGCAGGGGCGGGTCTGGTGGCGCTAGGTGAGGTGGGGGTCGGCAACACCACTGTGGCCGCCGCGCTCGCATGCGGGTTGCTCGGCGCGGATCCCGCCGACATGACAGGCCTGGGAGCTGGGGCGGACAGTGCCATCCTCGAGCGGAAGCGAAGCGTCGTCACCGCCGCGGTCGCCCGGGCCCTGGCAGACCGTGCCGATCTCGGCCGGGAGCCGGCCGTCGCGCTGGCCGAGCTCGGCGGCCCCGAATTCGCCGTGCTCACCGGAGTTGTACTTGGCGCGGCGCAGGCAGGAGCCGTCGTCGTCCTGGACGGTTTCGCCACCTCCGTCGCCGCGCTGGTCGCGGTGCAGATGCAGCCGGGTGCGCAGGCGAGCCTCGTCGCCGGCCAGCGCAGCCGTGAGCGGGGACACGAACTCGTACTGCGGCACCTGGGGTGTGAGCCGCTCCTGGATCTGCGGATGCGGGCCGGCGAGGGCGTCGGCGCCGCGCT
>JALYMS010000345.1 GCA_030773535.1 Actinomycetota bacterium
GAGCCTCAGTCGAGGTAGTCGCGCAGCACCTGGGAACGGGAGGGGTGCCGCAGTTTCGACATCGTCTTCGACTCGATCTGGCGGATCCGCTCCCGCGTCACGCCGTACACCTTGCCGATCTCGTCGAGCGTCTTGGGCTGGCCGTCGGTGAGCCCGAACCGCATCGACACCACGCCGGCCTCCCGCTCGCTGAGCGTGTCGAGGACCGCGTGCAGCTGCTCCTGCAGCAGCGTGAAGGATACCGCGTCGGCCGGCACGATGGCCTCGGAGTCCTCGATGAGGTCGCCGAACTCGGAGTCGCCGTCCTCCCCTAGGGGGGTGTGCAGCGAGATCGGCTCCCGGCCATACTTCTGGACCTCGACGACCTTCTCCGGGCTCATGTCCAGCTCCTTGGCCAGCTCGTCCGGACTCGGTTCGCGGCCGAGGTCTTGCAGCATCTGCCGCTGCACCCGGGCCAGCTTGTTGATGACCTCCACCATGTGCACGGGGATGCGGATGGTGCGCGCCTGGTCGGCCATGGCCCGGGTGATGGCCTGCCGGATCCACCAGGTGGCGTAGGTGGAGAACTTGTAGCCCTTGGTGTAGTCGAACTTCTCAACCGCGCGGATCAGGCCGAGGTTGCCCTCCTGGATCAGGTCCAGGAACAGCATGCCGCGTCCGGTGTAGCGCTTGGCCAGCGACACCACCAGCCGAAGGTTGGCCTCGAGCAGGTGGTTCTTCGCGCGCCGGCCGTCCTCGGCGATCCACTCCAGCTCGTCGACGAGCTTGGCCGACACCTTGCCCCCGGCCGCGAGCTTCTCCTCAGAGAACAGGCCGGCCTCGATCCGCTTGGCCAGCTCGACCTCCTGCTCGGCGTTGAGCAGCGGTACCTTGCCGATCTGCTTGAGGTAGTCCTTCACCGGGTCGGCGGTGGCGCCGGCCACCATCACCTGCTGCTCGGGCTCGTCGGTGTCGTCGGCGGTGGACAGCACGAAGCCCTGGTTCTCGTCCTCCTTCAACGTCGGGTCGTGGGCGAGATCCTGCTCGAACAGCTCGTCGGGAATGTCCTCCAGCCCCTTCTTGGCGCTGGGCACGTCGACGGCCGCGTCCACTGCGGGGTCGCCGACCCCGGCCACCGGCCAGGTGGATGCGGCGGCCTTCTGCACGGGCGGCTCCGCGGGGCTCTTGGTCGTGCCCTTGGTCGGGGTCTTCGTGGCCGAACCGGCCCTCGGAGTCGCCTTCTTGACCGGGGTCTTCTTCGCCGCCGCGCGCTTGGTGGTGCTGGCCTGCACCGCCGTACGACGGCTTGCGGCGGGGGATTCTGACGACTTCCGGGACGTGCTGGGCGACACGAAGGACCTCTCCGCTGGTGCGTACCGACGCGGCGCCACCTGCGGCACCAGTGTGATCAACCAGTGTGTCACGGGCCCGCAACATCCAAGGGTGCACCCTGGTCACCCAGGCCGCACGACGGCGCGGATCTGGGCTCAGCGGCTGCGGGACTTCGCCTGCTGTTTGTACGCACGGACCTTGCGCAGCGACTCGGCGTCGACCACGTCGGCGACCGAGCGGTAGGAACCGTCCTCCCCGTAGGCGCCGGCGGCCTCCCGCCAGCGCGCTGGCCGCACCTGCAGCTGCTTGCCCAGCAGCGCGACGAAGATCTGGGCCTTCTGCCGGCCGAAGCCGGGCAGGCCCTGCAGCCGCCGCAGCAGCTCGGCTCCGGTGTCCGCCTCCTGCCACAGCCGGGCTGCGTCCCCGGCGTACTCGCGCTCCACGTGTGCGGCGAGCGCCTGCACGCGCGCCGCCATCGACTTCGGGAACCGGTGCACGGCGGGTGGCCGGGCGCACAGCGCGGCGAACTGCTCGGGGTCGGCGGCCGCGATCTCTGTCGGCGCGAGCGTGCCGAAGCGGTCCTTGATCACCGCGGGACCGGCGAACGCGCGCTCCATCGGGAACTGCTGGTCCAGCAGCATGCCGGTGAGCAGCGCGAACGGGTCCGCGGACAGCACCGCGTCGGCGTCGGGGTCCTGCGCGATCTGCAGTCGCACCGCCATCTCATTCCACCGCCTTCACCGCGAGCACCGGGCACGGCGCCTCGAGCAGCACCCGCTGGGCGTTGCTGCCCAGGATCAGCTTGCCGACCGGCGACCGCCGGCGCAGCCCGATGACGAGTACGTCGGCGTTGACCTCCGCGGCGACCCCGACGAGGTCCTCGGCGGGGTCCTGCCCGCGGACGAGCTGCCGGATCTCGTGCTGCACCCCGGCCGCCTCGAGGTGGGTGCGCACGTCCGCCAGCTCCGCCTCCGACGCCAGGGCGTCCCCGCGGTGGAACTCGCGTCCACCGCGGTGCGAGCTCACCACGACCAGCCGGGCGTCCCGCAGCCGGGCCTCCTCGGCCGCTCGGTGCAGTGCGGCGCGCCCCTCCGGCTGCGGGACGTACCCCACCACGATGACGCCCATCCCAGACCTCCTGCCCGCCCGGCTTCTTCGGCCCTGCCGTGCCGCTCGGCACGCTACCCGACCCGCAGACCGGATCGCTGTGGACGACGAGCACCGGCCGGTGCCGGCTTCGGCATGCTGGCGGCGTGCCGGCCGGTGTCAACCCCACCCAGTGTTGGGGGCCGTGGCTGCGCGGGCGGGTGGCCCTGCTGCGGCGTACCACCCGCTGCCGACACTTCCCCGCGTCGCTCGAAGTGGTGGCGGTGGGCACGGCCGCCGGCGCGCCGGCAGCCGCCACGTGGAGCGCTGACGACACGCGGCTCGACCACGCGCTGCGGGTCGAGGTGCTGGTGCGGCTCCTCACTGGGCGCGCCCACCCGCTCGCGGTGGTCTGGGTCCGACCGGGCCACCACGACCCCGGCGACGGCGACTTCGCGTGGCTGGCCGCCTCGCGGGTGGCCGCGGACGTGGCCCTGGCGTCCGTACCGGCGGTGGTGGTGGTCAGCCGCTGGGGCTGGACGGAACTCGTCACCGGGGCGCAGCGGTCCTGGGTACGCCTGCGGGTGGGGTGATCCCGGTAACGGCTCTGGCGTCCTCGTCGCCAGCGGGCGCCTAGGAGGAAATCAGCACTCACGCGTACAAACTCCTCCTCAGCGACGTCTGCCGCCGACAGGCAGCCCGAGTTCTTGCCGACACACCCGTGTACGGCGGGCGCCGAGGCCGTGTACGGCGGGCGCCGAGGCGCCGGCGCGACGTGCCGGGGCCGTCAGTCCAACGGCCAGGTGTGCACCGGCTGGTTGGCGTGCATGTACTTGCCGTAGCGCTGCACCAGCTGCCGCATCGCCTCGCGGCGGTCCACCGCACCGTGGTCGTAGATCCGGTGGAACATCGCCGCCTGCCACGACGCGCCGTTCTGTCCGGTCAGGCACCGCTGCTCGATCACGTCCAGCAGCCGGGCGCAGTCGTCGTCGGCGACGCCCCAGGCCGCCAGCCCCTCGCGGGCCATCGGCAGCAGCCGGCGCAGCACCAGCTCGGCCACCGGCAGGCTGCCCAGACCCGGCCAGTACAGCTGTGCGTCCATCCCGTGCTGGGCGCCGGCGTGGAAGTTCTCCTCGGCGGCGGAGAACGACATCTGGCTCCACAGCGGGCGCTGCTGGTCGACGAGGTAACGCACCAGGCCGAAGTACAGGGCCGCGTTGGCGAGGATGTCGACCACCGTGGGGCCGGCCGGCAGCACCCGGTTCTCCACGCGCAGGTGCGGCGTCTCGCGCACCACGTCGTACACCGGTCGGTTCCAGCGGTAGATGGTGCCGTTATGCAGCCTCAGCTCAGCCAGCGTCGGCGTGTCCCCCCGGTCCAGCACCTCGACCGGGTCCTCCTCGACGCAGATCGGCAGCAGCGCCGGGAAGTAGCGGACGTTCTCCTCGAACAGGTCGAATATCGAGTTGACCCAGCGCTCCCCGAACCACACGCGTGGCCGCACCCCCTGCGCCTTGAGCTCGTCGCTGCGGGTGTCGGTGGCCTGCTCGAACAGCGCGATCCGTGTCTCCCGCCACAGCTCCTTGCCGAACAGGAACGGCGAGTTCGCCCCGACCGCGACCTGCACACCGGCGATCGCCTGCGCGGCGTTCCAGTACGGCGCGAAGTCCTCCGGACTCACCTGCAGGTGCAGCTGCGTCGACGTACAGGCGGCCTCCGGCACAATGCTGTCGGTGGTCAGCGACAATCGCTCCAAGCCGTCGATCGCGATGTGGATGTCCTCGCCCCGCGCGGCGAGGATCTGCTCGTTGAGCAGCGCGTAGCGCGGGTTCTCCGACAGCGTCTCGGGGGCCATGTGGCTCGATTGCAGGCTCGGCAGGATGCCGATCATCATCAGGTGCGCACCGACCCCGTTCGCCTTGTCCTCGGCGGCGTTGAGGCTCGCGCGGATGCCGCCCTCGAAGCCGGACACTCCCCCGTCGGGCAGTCGCCGCGGCGGCACGTTGACCTCGAGGTTGAACTGTCCGAGCTCGGTCTGGAAGCCGGGGTCGGCGAGCTGCGCCAGCACCTCGGCGTTCTTCATCGCGGGGTCACCGCGGTCGTCGACGAGGTTGAACTCGATCTCGATGCCGGCCATCGGGCGGCCGAAGTCGAACCGCGCCTCGCGCAGCATCCGCGCGAACACGTCGAGGCACCGGCGCACCTTGGCCCGGTAGCGGGTGCGGTCCTCGCGGCTGAACGCGCGGGTCTCGACCTGTTGACCCATGACGCCCTCCCAACGGGCGGCTGAGCGGTGCGGGCGACCTGTCAGTGCCCACCCTGCCCGCGCCGCACGCGTGGCACAACCGCGCGGGCCACGAACGCGGACGTCAGCCGGCCAGGTCGTGCAGCAGCGCCTCCGGAGGTGCCGTCCACACGCGTGGGGAGATGCCGCGCGCCAGTGCCTCTGCGAGCAGCGCCGCCCACGAGTACGACGGATCGACCTCCTGCGCCCGCTCGACCGCGCACCACGCCAGCGCCCCGTGTCCGGCCAGCCACGCGGCGAACGCGGTCAAGCAGGCCACCGCCGGCACCAGATCGCGGTCGCTGCGGCGCAGCACCTGCTGCCACAGCGACAGGTGTCGCTCGGCGGTGGCTCGGCACATCAACGCCCATGCGGTGTCGCGCACCGGGATCGCGCTGACCTGGATCGACAGCCGGGCGACCTCGTCGTCGCGGAGCCGCCGCGGCTCGGCGACGTAGGACTCCACCGTGCGTCGCACCTCGGTCGCGTGGCGTCGCAGCGCGGCACGGCGGTCGGCTCCCGGCACGGACAGCTGCGCCTGCAGCTCCGGGCGGACCCGGACGTAGGCCTGGTCCATCGCCTGCCGGGTGATCCCGCCGAGCGGCGCCACGGTGCCGCGCAGCTCGTCGCGGCTGTCGAGCGCGACCTGCCCGGCCAGCACGCACTGGGCGGCAAGGGGATGGCTGGCGACGTCGTACGGCGTGCCCGCCGCTGGACAGCACGCCTCCGCACAGGTGTAGGAGAACCACCGCCGCCCGTCGGCGCGGCAGGCGTCCGCGAGGTCGATGCCGGCCTGGTCGAGGCGGGCGCGGACCGCACCGACCAGCGGCCCGGCGACCGTGTCCTCGGCCGCGTACACGACGACGACCACGCGGCGGCTTCGCTGCTCGGCCAGCAGTGCGACGGTGCTCTCGGCGACGGCGTCCACGTGCTCGAGCGGCGGCAGGTCCAGACGGACGACGACGCCGACCCGCTGCCGCGGGCCCTGCAGGGTCAGCACCACCAGGCTGTCCGCGGGGTGAAATCCCAGCCGGTACGGCACGACGGCGAGCAGGTCGTCATAGCCGCCGACCCGCAGCACGGTCTGGTTCCGCTCGTCCATGCTGGCCCAGGATGGACGGGAACCGCCGGTTCGGACAGCGCCTGCCGCACGACTGTGGACAACCCAGCGCGGAGCGACAATGGCCGCATGCGCGCCGAGGCGACGATCCTGCACCTGGACCTCGACGCCTTCTTCGCCGCCGTCGAGCAGCGCGACAAGCCGTCTCTGCGCGGCCGCCCGGTGGTTGTCGGCGGGCTCGGCAACCGCGGCGTGGTCGCGACGGCGTCGTACGAGGCGCGCGCGTTCGGCGTGCGGTCGGCCATGTCGATGGCCGAGGCTCGTGCCCGCTGCCCGCACGCCGCGTTCCTCGCCGGACGCTTCGACGTCTACCGGCGCACGAGCCGCGACGTGATGGCGGTGCTGCGCGCCCTGTCGCCGGTGGTCGAGCCGCTCTCCCTCGACGAGGCGTACGTCGACGTCGCCGCCGCCGACCTCACCGACGTCTCGGCGCCGGCGCTGCGCGTCGCCGTGCAGGCGCTGAAGCGGCGGGTGCACGCCGCCAGCGGTGGGTTGCACGGCTCGGTCGGGGTGGCGACGTCCAAGCTCCTCGCGAAGATCGCCAGCGACCTCGACAAGCCCGACGGCCTCCTCGTCGTGCCGCCCGGCACCGAGCGCGACCTGCTCCGCCCGCTGCCGGTCACCGTCATCCCCGGCGTCGGCCCGGCCACGGCGGAGCGGCTGCGCCGCATCGGGGTGCGCACCGTCGCCGACCTCGAGCGCCTCGGTGCCGAGGAGCTGGTGCAGCTGCTCGGCACCGCCGCCGGCCGCGCACTGTTCCGGCTGTGCCGCGCCGACGACGACCGCCCGGTGGTACCGGAGCGGGAGTCGAAGTCGGTCAGCGTCGAGGACACGTTCGGCACCGACCTGGTCGACCGGGCGCTGCTGCAGGCCATCGCCACCCGGCACGCGCAGCGGGTCTGCGAGCGGCTGCGGGAAGCGCACGTGTCCGGCCGCACCGTCACCGTGAAGATCCGTCAGCACGACTTCGCCACCCACACCCGGTCCGCGACCCTGCCGGGTCCCACCGCGGACCCGCGGGTCGTGAGCCGGCTGGCGCATCGGCTGCTGGCCGAGCTGGACACTTCGGCCGGCATCCGGCTGCTCGGCGTCGGGGTCTCGGGGCTGGCGGACTGGATCCAGGAGGACCTGTTCGCTGGCGACGCCGAGCCGGACACCGGCCATCCCGACGCTCCCGCCGTGGACCGTGGTGACGGCGACGGTGACGTCTCCGACGACGCGTACGACGGCCGCGGCGGCGGTGCCGGTCGATGGGTGCCGGGGATGGACGTCGTACACCAGGTCCACGGCCCCGGCTGGGTGTGGGGCTCCGGCCGCGGACGGGTGACGGTGCGGTTCGAGACAGCGCGGACCGGGCCGGGTCCGGTGCGCACGCTGACCGCCGACGACCCCGCGCTGGCGCGCGCCCCCGTGCCCGGGACCGACGACGACGACGGGATACCGTCGGCGCCATGACCGACACCGCTGCCGCGGCCGCTCCGCCGGTCGCCCGAAAGGTCCCGCACGAGCGGGTCCACCACGGCGACACGTTCGTCGACGACTACGAGTGGCTGCGCGACAAGGGGTCAGCGGAGACGATCACCTACCTGGAGGGGGAAAACGCCTACACCGAGGCGCAGACCGCGCACCTAGCCGACCTGCGGGAACAGATCTTCACCGAGATCAAGACCCGCACGCAGGAGACCGACCTCACCGTGCCCAGCCGCCTCGGCGACTGGTGGTACTACTCGCGCACCGTCGAGGGTCAGCAGTACCCGCTGCACTGCCGCACCGCCGCCCGCCCGGACGACTGGACCCCGCCGCGGCTGGAGGCAGCCGTCGACGTGCCCGGCGAGCAGCTGCTGCTCGACGGCAACGCATTGGCCGCCGGCCACGACTACTTCTCGCTCGGTGCCTTCTCGGTCAGCACCGACGGCAACCTGCTGGCGTTCTCCACCGACTTCGTCGGCGACGAGCGCTACACGCTGCAGGTCAAGGATTTGCGCACCGGCGAACTGCTGCCCGACCAGGTCCGCAACACCCTGCACGGCGCCACTTGGGACCTCAAGGGCACCACGCTGTTCTACGTCACCGTCGACGAGGCCTGGCGGCCGCACAAGGTCTGGCGGCACATGCTGGGCACCGACTCCTCCCTCGACGTGGTCGTGCACGAGGAGACCGACGAGCGGTTCTGGGTCAGCGTCGGCCGCACCCGCAGCGACCGCTTCCTCATGGTCGTGAGCGGCTCGAAGACCACGACCGAGTTCCGGGTGCTCGAGGCCGACGACCCGACCGGGGAGTTCCGCGTGTTCGCGCCGCGACGGCAGGGCGTGGAGTACTCCCTCGAGCACGCGGTCGTCGCCGGGGAGGACCGGTTCCTGGTGCTGCACAACGACGGCGCGGTCAACTTCGCGCTGGCCGAGGCACCGGTCGACGCGGGAGGGCCGGAGAGCTGGCGCCCGGTGATCGCGCCCGACGACGCCGTCCGGCTGGAGGACGTGGAGGCGTTCGCCGGGCACCTCGCGATCTCGCAGCGGCGAGCCGGGCTCACCCAGGTGCGCGTCATCCCGCTGGGCAAGGATGGTTACGGCGCCGGGTGGGAGATCGACTTCGCCGAGCCGCTCTACACCGTCGCGACGGCCGGCAACCCGGAGTTCGCGCAGCCCACGCTGCGGATCGCCTACACGTCGTTCGTCACCCCGACCTCGGTGTACGACTACGACGTCCGCACCCGCGAGCTGACGCTGCTGAAGCAGACCCCGGTGCTCGGCGGGTTCGACCCGGCCGACTACGAGCAGCACCGGGAGTGGGCGACCGCACCGGACGGGACGCGGATCCCCATCTCGCTGGTCTGCCGCCGCGGCACGGCACGCACGGGCGACAACCCGGCCGTGCTCTACGGGTACGGCGCCTACGAGTCGAGCATCGACCCGTCGTTCGGCATTCCTCGGCTGTCCCTGCTCGACCGCGGCATCGTGTTCGCGGTCGCGCACGTGCGCGGCGGCGGGGAGATGGGACGGCGCTGGTACGACGAGGGCAAGCTGCTGGCCAAGCGCAACACGTTCACCGACTTCGTCGCCTGCGCCCGCCACCTCGTCGCCCGTGGCTGGACTCGTCACGACCGGATGGTGGCGCACGGCGGCAGCGCCGGCGGGCTGCTCATGGGGGCGGTCGCCAACATGGCCCCCGACATCGTCGCCGGCATCGTCGCCGAGGTGCCGTTCGTCGACGCGCTGACCAGCATCCTCGACCCGACGCTGCCGCTGACCGTGCCGGAGTGGGAGGAGTGGGGGAACCCGCTTGAGGACCCCGAGGTGTACGCCTACATGAAGTCGTACTCGCCGTACGAGAACGTCACCGCCCAGGACTATCCCGCGATCCTGGCGATCACCAGCCTCAACGACACTCGGGTGTTGTACGTCGAGCCGGCGAAGTGGGTCGCCCGGCTGCGTGCGCTCGCGACCGGTGACGCGCCGGTGCTGTTGAAGACCGAGATGGAGGCCGGCCACGGCGGACCGAGCGGCCGCTACGACGCGTGGCGGGAGCGGGCGTTCTCCTACGCCTGGATCGTCGACCGGCTCGGTGCCCCGCACCAGCCGCTGACCCGGCGAGCAGCCCATCGGTCGTGACCGCGGGCCTGCGGGCACCGCTGAACTGCCGCGATTCGTCATAGGGCTCGCGTCCTTGGCTGCCGCGTTCTTCGCCACCGTGGGGAGTTCCTGTTCCGCGGCTATCTTCTCGGCAGGCTGCTCATGATCGGCGTCCCGGCTGGGCTGCGAACGTGCTGGCGGCTGCATTGTTCGTTCTCGCCCATCCCCGCTATCGCACCGACCTCGGCCCTCGGACTCTCCTGCCGGCGACCGGAGCCACCACGATGTCCCTTTGACCTTCATGCCACTGGCCGGGAGATCACGCGCCGGTAACGGAGTGCGGAGCCGATCTGCCGGCCGGGTGGCACGCCGTACCTAAGAAGATCCTTAGAGGCGCAACTTTCCGCCGACCAAAGACGTCTGACTGGGTACCCGAACGGGTATTAGACGGAATCTTCGAGCGTCCCAGGGCGTTGTACGGGGCGTCGAGATCCATCGGGAAGGAGTGTCCGTGGCGGACCGTCGTACGCATGGGCTCGAGGCCACAGACGGGCGCGACAGCGTCGGTATGTACCTCGACGAGATCGCGCGTACCCCCCTGCTCGACGCCGCGACCGAGGTCGAGCTGGCCAAGACGATCGAGGCCGGCCTGTTCGCGCAGCACCTGTTGGACGAGGGTCGGGTCGAGCGTCGTAAGGGCGGGGCGCCGAAGCGCGCCACCGCGGCGGAGCTGGAGTGGCTGGCCGCGGAGGGCCGGCGCGCGCAGGAGCGGTTCCTGACCGCGAACCTGCGGCTGGTGGTGTCGATCGCGCGTCGCTACGGCCGGTCCGCCATGCCGATGCTCGACCTGGTGCAGGAGGGCAACACCGGTCTTATCCGGGCGGTGGAGAAGTTCGACTACGCCAAGGGCTACAAGTTCTCGACTTACGCCACCTGGTGGGTGCGCCAGGCGATCACCCGCGGCATCGCGCAGCAGGCGCGGGTCGTGCGGCTGCCGGTGCACGTGGTCGAGGAGCTGAACCAGATCGGTGCCGCCCGCCGGTCGCTGGAGCGGCAGCTAGGCCGGGACGCCGAGCCGGAGGAGATCGCCGCCGAGCTGGACATGGACCTGGACCGGGTTATCGACCTAATGCGCTGGGGCCGTGACCACGTGAGCCTGGACACCCCGGTCGACGACGACGGCGACACGTCGCTGGGTGACCTGGTCGCGCGAGAGACCACGCCGGGGCCGGACAGCGCCGTGCTCGACGTGGAGGCCCGGGAGCGGCTGGACGCGCTGATCGACCTGCTGGACGAGCGCTCCGCCGACGTGGTGCGCTCGCGTTACGGCCTCGACGACGGTCGGCAGGAGAAGCTCGCCGACATCGCCGCCCGGCACGGCATCTCGGCCGAGCGCATCCGCCAGATCGAGCGGGAGGCGCTGGCCCGGCTGCGGGTCATCGCCGACCCAGACCTGGCTGCCTAGGGTCCGTCCGACCCTGGACTGGCTGCCCGGCGCAGCGCCGACGACCGCAGCTGCTCGAAGACCTCCGTCACCCGGTGCCGGAGGTCTTCGCACGTCCCGGTGTTGTCGATGACCACGTCGGCGGCAGCCAGGCGCTGCTCGCGGCGCGCCTGCGCGGCGATCCGGTCGCGCGCCTCGTCCTCGCTCATGCCGCGCTGCCGCACCAGCCGCCGCAGCTGCACGTCCGGCGGCACGTCGACCACCACGACGACGTCGAAGCGGTCGGCCTGGCCGGTCTCCACCAGCAGCGGGATGTCGTGCACGACCACCGCCGCGGGTCCGGCGGCGGCCTCGATCTGCGCGGCCCGCCGCCGCACCCGGGGGTGCACGATCGCCTCCAGCCGGGCTCGTGCAGCCGGGTCGACGAAGACCCGGCGCGCCATGGCCGCCCGGTCCAGGCTGCCGGTGTCGTTCAGCACCTCGGGGCCGAACGTTTCCACCACCTCCGCGAGGCCGGCACTGCCCGGCTCCACCGCCTCCCGTGCCAGCACGTCGGCGTCGACCACCACGGCACCGAGCTCGGCGAGCCGTGCCGCCACCGCGCTCTTGCCGGCGCCGATGCCGCCGGTCAGCCCCACGCGCAGCACGCAGCCAGCCTGCCATAACCGCATGGCGGGGTTAGACTGAACGCAGTGCGGGCGAACCGCCCAGCACCACGAGGTGCCACCATGGTCACGGTCACAGTGCTTGTCCTCGGCGCGATCCTGATGGAGGTCGCGCGCTGGTTCGCGCGGCAAATCGCCGCCGACGGCTACGGTCACCGCCCACCGCCGGAGTCGCACTGCGACCCGTTCCCCGGGCGGCGCCAGCTCTGAGCCCCGGCGTCGGGAACGGTGTCAGTCGGCGCAGGCGAAGGTGCGCCGATAGGCGTTCGGCGTGGTGCCCCGAGCCTGCGCGAAGTGGTGCCGCAGCGTGGCGGCGTTGCCGAAACCTACCCGCGCCGCCACCGACTCGATCGGGGTGTTCGAGTCCTCCAGTAGCCGCTCGGCGAGCAGCAGCCGCTGTGCGGTGATCCACTGGTGCGGGGTGGTGCCGGTCTCCGCTCGGAACCGGCGGGCGAACGTGCGCGGCGACATCGCGGCCCGCGCCGCCAGGGACTCGACGGTCATCTCCTCGTGCAGGTGCTGCTGCATCCAGGCCAACAGCGGCTGCAGCGTGTCCGCCGTGGTCGGGCGAACCGGGCTGTCGACGTACTGCGCCTGGCCGCCGTCGCGCTGCGGTGGCACGACCATCCCGCGCGCCACGCTGACCGCGGCCCTGGCGCCGAACTCCTTGCGGATCAGGTGCAGGCACGCGTCCAGCCCGGCGGCCGAGCCGGCGCTGGTGAAGACGGGGTCGTCGTCGACATACAGGACGTTCGGGTCGACGGTCAGGGCCGGGAACCGCTCAGCGAGCTCGGCGGCGTACCGCCAGTGCGTAGTGCACCGGCGCCCGTCCAGGAGACCGGCCTCGGCGAGGGTGAAGGCGCCCGAACAGACCGACAGGATGCGGGCGCCACGCTGGTACGCCGCCCGAAGCGCGTCGAGCACCGGGGCCGGTGCCGACTCCTGGCGCGGCATCGCGGGCACCGTCACCAGGTCGGCCGCTGCGACCCGGTCGAGCCCGTGCTCGACCTGCAGCGAGAACCCCATCGTCGTGCGCACCGGCCCTGGACGGGCGGCACAGACCGCGAAGTCGAACGTCGGTCCTCCGGTGTCGGACCGGTCGATACCCCAGGCCTCGCACAGCACACCCAGCTCGAAGGGGGCGACACCGTCGTCGCATACGGATGGCAGGAAATCGAGGAGGTAAGGCACATCTGCCGCTGTTGGCAGTATGTCGCCGGGAGCAGAATTACTGCCATGAGTGAGCTGATCGTCCTCGTCCTCGTCACGACGCTGCTGACCACGGTCACCTGGGAACTGGCCCGGGTGATCCGGGGCGACGGGTACGGCCGCCGGCAACCGCCCGCCCGTTACCTCACCTCCTCCCGCGACCCCGACCGCTGGCGCGGACACCGGGCCGCCTGAGTCGGCCGGCCACTCCTCCCACCGAGCAAGACGGCACCGGCCACCCGAGGTGAGGGTGACCTTCTTCCACAAGCCGATGGTCCGCGGCTCACCACCAGGGAAGCGGTTGTCCACGACGAACTGGACGGTGCCCCGGCGGGGACGGCGAAGGCGGTGAGCGGGCCGAAGTTGGGGCGTACCTCCGCGGACTCGCGCCGCGCCACAGGTCAGCGCGTCAGGTGGAAAGATCGAAGCGTGGGGCCGCTCGACATGATTTTCGACTTTGTGGCCGAACTCATCACGCCGCAACGGCGTCGCCGCAAGGGGAGGACACCCAAAGAGCCTTGGTCGGTACGCCGTTCTCGGCGGCGGCTTCGGCGGAACGACTAGGAACGCCGCAGCGCGTCACTGCCCGCCGGCGAGCTTCTCCCGCAGCGCCTGCAGCGCCTCGTCCGACGCCAGCGAACCGTCGGCCCGACCCTCGTCAGGTGCGCCCTGCTGCTCCTGCTCCGAGGAGGACAACGACGTGGCCTGTCCGGCCTCGACGTCGGCCTGCTGGGCCTCCTGGATCTGCTTCTTGTGCGCCTCCCAGCGGGCGTGCGCCTCGGCGTACTGCTGCTCCCACTGTGCCCGCTGCTGGTCGTAGCCTTCCAGCCACTCCCCCGTCTCGGGGTCGAAGCCCTCGGGATAGACGTAGTTGCCCTGCTCGTCGTACGACGCGGCCATGCCGTAGAGGGTGGGGTCGAAGCTGTCGGAGTCGATCGCCGCGGCCGCGGTCTCGTTGGCCTGCTTCAGCGACAGCGAGATCCGGCGCCGCTCCAGGTCGATGTCGATGATCTTGACCATCACGTCGTTACCGACCTGCACCACCTGCTCGGGAATCTCGACGTGCCGCTCGGCCAGCTCGGAGATGTGCACCAGCCCCTCGATGCCCTCCTCGACCCGCACGAACGAGCCGAACGGCACGAGCTTGGTGACCTTGCCCGGCACGATCTGGCCGATCTGGTGGGTCCTGGCGAAGTGCTGCCAGGGGTCCTCCTGGGTGGCCTTCAACGACAGCGACACCCGCTCGCGGTCCATGTCGACGTCGAGCACCTCGACGGTGACCTCGTCGCCAACCTGCACCACTTCGCTGGGGTGGTCGATGTGCTTCCACGACAGCTCGGACACGTGCACGAGGCCGTCCACCCCGCCGAGGTCGACGAACGCGCCGAAGTTGACGATCGAGGAGACGACGCCGGAGCGCACCTGGCCCTTGGCGAGCTTGTTGAGGAACTCGCTGCGCACCTCGGACTGGGTCTGCTCCAGCCACTGGCGACGGGAGAGGACGACGTTGTTGCGGTTCTTGTCCAGCTCGATGATCTTCGCCTCGAGCTCGCGGCCAACGTAGGGCTGCAGGTCGCGGACGCGGCGCATCTCGACCAGCGAGGCGGGGAGGAACCCGCGCAAGCCGATGTCGAGGATGAGGCCGCCCTTGACGACCTCGATGACGGTGCCGGTGACGACCTCGTCGGCTTCCTTCTTGGCCTCGATGGTGCCCCAGGCGCGCTCGTACTGCGCGCGCTTCTTGGAGAGGATCAGCCGCCCTTCCTTGTCCTCCTTCTGGAGGACGAGGGCTTCCACCGCGTCGCCGACCTTGACGACCTCGTTGGGGTCGACATCGTGCTTGATGGAGAGCTCGCGCGAGGGGATGACGCCCTCGGTCTTGTAGCCGATGTCCAGCAGCACCTCGTCCCGGTCGACCTTGACGATGACGCCCTCGACGATGTCGCCGTCGTTGAAGTACTTGATCGTCAGGTCGATCGCCGCGAGGAAGTCCTCGGCAGACCCGATGTCGTTGATCGCGATCTGGGGGGTGCTGGAAGGACGGACCTGGGTGGAGGTCATGTGGTTGGTAGCTCCGGACGGGGGATGCGTAGGGACAGGGCGACCCGCGGCAGGACGACCACGGGGGAACAGCGGGGAGAGCCGGCGCGTGCGCTCCCAGCGGGAGAAGCACGACAGACCTCTGGCGCAACTCCATGGTACGGAAGTCGAGACGCCCCGGTCCACCTGGGTCGGGAAGGGCTCCAGGACGGCCGGCGTGTCACGATCGGCGTGTCATGAGCGCCCCTCCGCCCTCGGATTCCGCTCTCCCGCTCGGCAGCGACGGCTATCCGGCTGCCGGCGGGGTCGCCCGTCGGCCGGCCGGCGCCGAGGAGTCGGTGCGGGCCAACCGGATGTGGTGGGACGCCGCCGCTCCGGCCTACCTCGCCGAGCACGGGGCGGATCTGGGGAACAGCGACTTCCTCTGGTGCCCGGAAGGGCTCCGCGAGGCCGAGGCCCGGTTGCTCGGGGACGTCCGGGGCCGCCGGGTCCTCGAGATCGGCTGCGGATCGGCACCCTGCTCGCGCTGGCTGCTGCAGGAAGGGGCCGACGTCGTCGCGCTGGATCTCTCCGCCGGGATGCTGGCCCATGCCGCGGAGCTGAACCGGTCCACCGGGCTCGCCGTCCCGCTGCTGCAGGGCGACGCCGGGGCGCTGCCGTTCGCCGACGGCAGCTTGGACGTCGCCTGCTCGGCCTTCGGTGGCCTGCCGTTCGTCGCCGACGTCGAGGGGGCGCTGCGGGAGGTCTCGCGGGTGCTCCGGCCCGGCGGGCGCTTCGTGGCGAGCGTGAACCACCCGATGCGCTGGCCGTTCCCCGACTCCCCCGACCCCGAGGACCTGCAGATCGTCTCCTCGTACTTCGACCGCACCCCGTACGTGGAGACCGACGTCGCAGGCAAGACCGTCTACGTCGAGCACCACCGGACCGTCGGGGACTGGGTCCGGGCGGTGCGGGCCGCCGGGCTGGCGCTGGAAGACCTGGTGGAACCCGAATGGACGCCGGGCCGCACCGAGAACTGGGGGCAGTGGTCCCCCGCCCGCGGCGCCCTGGTCCCCGGCACCCTCATCCTGGTCTGCACGAAGGCTCCCTGACGCCGGGCGGCCCGCCGTCACGGAGCGGGCTACCAGACGTCGCCGTCGCGCCAGTCACAGACGAGTGCGCCGCCGGGATCGAGGGACGCCGCACCCGGCAGTACGAACACCGCGTCGTCGTCCTCAGGCGTGCGTACCGTGCCGGTCGGCGTGAGCGCAGAAGTCGGCCCGCGCCACGGCAGCCAGCCGCGCGCCACGTACAGCGTCGCGCCGTCGTCGGTGGCGCTCAGCGCCCCGAGGTCGTAAGCCCGCCCGATCACGCCCTCGAGGGCGTGCATGACCGCGGAGGCGTGCGCCCGGCGGCGATGGCTGGGCGCCACCGCCACGCCCTCGACGTACCCGGCGCGCAGCGCCCGTCCGGCGTGGATCAGTCTCCGCTGGACCACCGCGCCGTGGGCGACCAGCCGGTCCCCGTCGAAGGCGAGCGCGTGCAGCCCGCCGAGCGCGTGCTCCCAGTCCTCATCCCCGAAGTCGCCCTCGAAGGACTCGACCAGCAGCGCCCGGGCGGCCGCGAGGGTCGACCGGCCCAGCTCGGCCGTGTGCACGACGGAAATCACCGTTCAGCCGACGGTCTGCCGGAGCGCGCGCACGTAGCGGCGCCGGTACCAGCGCTGGGCGACCAGCAGCAGCGGGAACACGACGCGCCACCGGCCGCTCGGCGCAGCGCGGGTGAGCGAGCGCAGGGTCAGGAGGACGTCGTCGTCGGACGTGCGGGAGAGGATGAACGCCTCCTCACCGCATACCGGATGCCCCTCCAGCGTGCCGTACGCGAAGCCGCAGCGGCCCGGCCGCTCCTCGACCGCTACGACGCGGGCGGGTTCCCGCACCCGCCAGGGGCCGATCGAGGCGATCAGCCAGTAGCTGCCGTCCAGCTCGACCCGCGCCCCCCTCCGGCGTCCGGCACGACGTCGAAGCCGCTGGGGGTCTTCACTCCCCAGCGGAGCAGCTGGCCGACGGCCGACTCCCAGAACGCCTGCCCACGGCCGACGGGAACGGTTCGCTCGTAGGCGCGGAAGCCCGGTGGCGGGGTCCACCGCTCGTCCCCCGGCCGCGTCGAACCCACGGGCGCATAGCTCAGCCGCCGCGCCGCCGGTGGCTCCGTCCCGTGCACCGTCAGTGGGCCGCGGCGTCCCAGCTCGGGCCGAAGCCGACCGAGACCTCCAGCGCGACGGACAGATCCGCGGCGCCGGCCATCTCCCGGCGGACCAGCGCCTCCAGCGCCTCGCCCTCGCCCTCGGCGACCTCGAGGACGAGTTCGTCGTGCACCTGCAGGACCATCCGTGAGCGCAATCCCTCCGCGGCGATCGCCTTCTCCACGTCGAGCATGGCGACCTTGATGACGTCGGCCGCGGACCCCTGGATGGGCGCGTTCAGGGCCATCCGCTCGGCCATCTCCCGCCGCTGTCGGTTGTCGCTGGTCAGGTCCGGGAGGTACCGCCGCCGCCCGAGGGTGGTCTCGGTGTACCCGGTCTGCCGAGCGTCGTCGACGACACCGTCCAGGTAGTCGCGGATCCCGCCGAAGCGCTCGAAGTACGCATGCATCTGCCCGCGCGCCTCGTCGGGGGTGATGCGCAGCTGCTGCGCCAGGCCGTACGCGCTCAGTCCGTAGGCCAGCCCGTAGCTCATCGCCTTGATCCGGCGGCGCATCTCGGGGTCGACGTCCTCGATCGGGATGTCGAAGGCCCGGGAGGCGACGAAGGAGTGCAGGTCCTCCCCCGAGGTGAACGCCTCGATGAGGCCGGCGTCCTCGGACAGGTGGGCCATGATGCGCATCTCGATCTGGCTGTAGTCCGCGGTCATGAGCGACTCGAAGCCCGCGCCGACCACGAACGCCTGCCGGATCCGTCGGCCCTCCGCGGTGCGGATCGGGATGTTCTGCAGGTTCGGGTCGGTCGAGGAGAGCCGGCCGGTGGCTGCGATCGTCTGTTGGAACGTTGTGTGGATCCGGCCGCCGTCGTCGACCATCGGCAGCAGCCCGTCGATGACCGTCCGCAGCCGTGTGACGTCGCGGTGCCGGAGCAGGTGCTCCATGAAGGGGTGGCCGGTCTGCTCGAAGAGCCAGGTCAGCGCTTCGGCGTCGGTGGTGTAGCCGGTCTTGTTCTTCTTCGTCTTCGGCAGGCCCAGCTCGTCGAAGATCACGGCCTGCAGCTGCTTGGGCGAGCCTAGGTTCACCTCCCGGCCGATGACGGCGTAGCACTCGGCGGCCGCCGCGGCGACGCCCTCGGCGAACTCGCGCTGGAGCTCGCGCAGGTGGTCGACGTCGGCGGCGATGCCACGTGCCTCCATGGCGGCCAGCACGCGGGTCAGCGGCAGCTCGAGCTCGGTGAGCAGCCGGCCGGCATGCCGCTGCTCCAGCGTGGGCTCGAGGGCATCCGCGAGGTCCTTGACGGCGGCGGACTTCAGCAGGTCGACCCGGGCGGCCTCCGCGGCGACGTCGTCCTCCGACGGCCCAAGCCCGTCCAGGGTGAGCTGGGCCTCCTCTGCGGCGGCGTCCTTGAGCTCGCGGCGCAGATAGCGGACGGCGAGGTCGGCCAGGTCGAAGGACCGCTGGCCGGGCATCGCGAGGTAGGCGGCCAGCGCGGTGTCGCTCGTCTCCCCCGCCAGCTCCCAGCCGCGGGCCCAGATCGCCAGCAACGGGCCCTTGACCTCGTGCACCGCCTTGAGGACGGACGGGTCGGCGAGCCAGGCCGCCAGCGCCTGCTCGTCGGCGACGTCGAGAGCCGGCCCGAGATCGACGAAGGTGGCGTGCCCGTCGGCGGCTGCCAGGCCGATGCCCTCCAGCGTCCCGGTGCCACGCCCCCAAGCGCCGCGGAAGATCAGACCGGTGCGCCTCCGGCGCGCGTGCTCGTCCAGCCACCCGGCCAGCTCCCCGGCCGCAGGCGTGTCGATGGCGATGTCGAACCCGCCCTCGACCTCCGGCTCCGCGCTGGTGAGCGTGGCGAAGAGCCGGTCGCGGAGCACCCGGAACTGCAGGTTGTCGAAGAGGGTGTGGACCTCGTTGCGGTCCCACGGCTGGACGGCGAGCTCCCCCGGGCCGATCGGCAGCGGGACCGAGCGGTCGAGCTCGGTGAGCCGACGGTTCTGCATCACCGAGGACAGGTGCTCGCGTAGCTTGTCGCCGACCTTGCCCTTCACGGTGTCGACCTGGTCGACGAGCGCGTCGAGCGACCCGTACTCGCGGATCCACTTGGCCGCGGTCTTCTCCCCCACGCTCGGGATGCTGGGGAGGTTGTCGCTCGGGTCGCCGCGCAGCGCCGCGAAGTCGGGATACTGCGCGGGGCTCAGCCCGTACTTGGACTCCACCTCCTCCGGCGTGAAGCGGGTCATGTCCGAGACGCCCTTGCGGGGATAGAGGACCGTGACGTGCTCGTTGACCAGCTGCAGAGCGTCCCGGTCGCCGGTGGCGATGAGGACGTCCATGCCCTGCTCCACGGCCTGCACGGTGAGGGTGGCGATGACGTCGTCCGCCTCGTAGTTCTCGGCGGTGATGACGGGGACGTGCAGCGCCCCCAGGACCTCCTGGACCAGGCTCACCTGGCCACGGAAGTCGGTCGGGCTCTCCGACCGGTTGGCCTTGTACTCGGCGTAGATCTCGCTGCGGAAGGTCTTGCGGCCGACGTCGAAGGCCACCGCCAGGTGCGTCGGCTGCTCGTCGCGCAGGATGTTGATCAGCATCGAGGTGAAGCCGTACACCGCATTGGTCGGCTGCCCGGTCGTGGTCGAGAAGTTCTCCACCGGCAGGGCGAAGAACGCCCGGTAGGCCAGGGAGTGGCCGTCGAGCAGGAGCAGCCGCGGTCGCTGCCCGGAGGGCGCGGACGCGGCGGCGGAGGGAGCGACGGCGGGAGCGGCGGCGGGAGCTGACATCGGGCCGATCCTAGGTGCGGGGACCGACGGTCCCGGCGGCGCGATCGGTGGCTACCGTTCCCGGGTGGCGACCCCTCCCCCGTCCTGGGCCCCGGCCGGCGCGAGCAGCCCGCTCGACGACAAGCTCGGCATCGAGATCACCGACTTCGATCCGGACCGGCTGGTGGCGACGATGCCGGTCGAGGGGAACCAGCAGCCGTTCGGGCTGCTGCACGGTGGGGCCACGTGCACGCTGGTCGAGACGATCGGCTCGTGGGCCGCCATGCTCGGGGCCAGCCCCGACCGCAGGGCCGTGGGCATCGAGCTCAACGCCAGCTATCACCGCTCGGCGACGTCCGGCGTCGTCACTGCGGTCTGCACGCCGCTGCACCGCGGACGGACGCTGGCGACGTTCCTCGTCGAGGTCACCGACGACCAGGGCAGGCGCACCGCCAGCGCTCGCCTGACCTGCATGCTCCAGGCCTGAGGGTCCTCAGCCCTCGGCGGCGACGCCGACGCCCCGCAGCGTGCGAGGCGCCGGCCAGCGGCGGGCCGACGACCCCCGTCGGGGCGCCGGCACGGGCAGCCCGCTGCGCTGCCAGGCGGAGAGGGAGCGGGTGAGCGACTCCAGCCCCACGATCCGGCGAGTGGTCAGCGGCGCGAAGCCCATCCGGGCGAAGAACCGCTGGCGCTCCGCCTCGTGCCCGGCCACTGCGGCGACCACGTGCGCCGCCCCGGTCTCGGCGGCGTAGGCAGCGGCTGCCGCGAGCAGGACCGCCCCGGCGCCCCGGCGTCGGTGTTCCCGGTGGACCACGAACGTGTCCACGGTGACCTGAGGGTTGCCCAGGACCGCTGAGAGCGGGTCGAGGCCCAGGACGGCCAGACCGACCGGGATCTCCCCGCCGGCGCACCCGGACGCGGCGTTGGGACCGGGCAGCACGGCCAGGACGACGCGGTGGCCGGGGTCATCGAGCAGCCGACGGAACCCCGAGGCCGCCGCGTTGAGCCGGGTATGGCCCGTGAGGACGTCCTCGGCGTGGGCATCGGCGCGGTGCTGGCGCACGAGCGCGAGCACCGCCGGCAGGTCGTCGGCGCGCGCCGTGCGCGTCTTCACTCGAGACCGCGATCCGGTTCCTGACACAGGAGCCCTCCCCTGGACGGTGGTAGGAGGATGCACGCCTGACCAGGCGGTATCACGGCGGCGCGCCGATCGGATACTGAAAGTCACCGGTCGGCGTGTCCCGGAAGGGTCACAGGTCGCCCCAAGCGAGCTGTCAAGCCCCCGGAGCGGGTTAGGGTCCGACCGCAATCCATCCGCCAGGGAGGTCGAGTGAGGAACGCAGGACACCGTGTCCGGAGGCACGGTCGACGGTCGGACCTCACCGGGTCCGCGCGCGGGCCGGGGAGCCGCCGCCTCGTGCTCCGGCTGCTCCTGGTCACCTTCTTCGGCATGGGCCTCGCGACCTTCGCACCCGGGATCGCCGCCGCCGAGGGCGAGCAGCTCACGGGCACCGTGCAGACCAGTCGCAGCGGGCCCATCGAGAACGTCCAGATCGAGGTCGCGACCGCGGACGGCCAGGAGGTCGACACCGTCACCACCGACGAGGACGGCCGCTGGTCGGTGGATCTGCCCGGTCCCGGTCAGTACGTGGTGACCCTCGACGAAGGCGACCTCCCCGACGGGATCGGGCTGGCCGGGGCGGACAACCGCACCGTCACCGTCGACGAGGGCCGGCGCCAGGCGGTCATCATCGGGCTCACCGACGGCAGCCGGGGGGGCGGTGGCGGCACGATCAGGGCCGTCCAGCTCCTGGTCGACGGCATCCGCTTCGGCCTGCTGATCGCCATGAGCGCGGTGGGCCTCTCCCTGATCTTCGGCACGACGGGTCTGACCAACTTCGCGCACGGCGAGCTCGTCACGATCGGCGCGATAGCTGCCTGGTACATCAACGTCAGCGGCGGTGTGCCGCTCATCCCGGCCACCATCATCGCGATGGTGGTCGGCGCGGCCATCGGGGCGTTGAACGAAGTGGCCCTGTGGCGTCCGCTGCGGCGCCGGGGCACCGGCCTCATCGCCGCGCTGGTCGTTTCGATCGGGCTCTCGCTGCTGCTGCGCTATCTGGTCCAGATCGTCTACGGCGGCCGCTCCAGCCCGTTCGCCGACTACCAGAGCGGCCGGGCGATCAACTACGGGCTCTTCACGCTCACGAACCGTTCTCTCATCTCGATCATCATCTCCGTCGTCGTCCTCGTGCTGGTGGCGCTCATGCTGCAGCGCACGAAGATCGGGAAGGCGATGCGCGCGGTGGCCGACAACCGCGACCTGGCCGCCTCGTCCGGCATCGACGTCAACCGGGTGATCCTGGTGGTCTGGATGATGGGTGGCGCATTGGCCGCGCTCGGTGGTGTGCTCCTCGGGCTGTCCGACCAGGTCCAGTGGGACATGGGCTTCCGGCTGCTGCTCCTCATGTTCGCCGGTGTCACGCTGGGTGGCCTCGGCACCGCCTACGGGGCGCTCGTGGGCAGCCTGATCGTGGGTGTGTTCGTGCAGATGTCGACCCTCGTCATTCCGAATGACGTGAAGTACGTCGGAGGGCTGCTGCTCTTGATCGTCATCCTCGTCATCCGTCCCCAGGGCATCCTGGGCAGCCGAGTACGGATCGGCTGAGCCATGGGTGAGCTCCTGAACGCCGTGGCGGTCGCCAGCAAGTCCGCACTGGGCTTCCAGGCCATCTTCTTCGCCCTGCTCGCCATCGGGATCAACGTCCAGTTCGGCTATGCGGGACTGCTCAACTTCGGGCAGATCGCCTTCGCCATGCTCGGCGGGTTCGGCATCGCCATCTCGGTGAGCCAGTGGGGTCTGCCGTTCTGGGTGGGTGTCGTCGTCGGCATCCTGGCCGCGGTGGTCCTGGCCCTGCTGCTCGGCCTGCCGACCCTGCGCTTGCGGGCGGACTACCTGGCGATCGCGACCATCGCGACCGCGGAAGGCCTGCGCCTGCTGTTCCGGTCGGTCTCGGCGACGCCGGTCACCAACGGGACCCGCGGGATCTCGCAGTTCAACGTGGACTTCATCGCGCTCGCCCCGTGGAACACCGCGACCCGTTACCCGGTCCTGGGCACCAGCTGGTCCGGCGGAGAGCTGTGGGTGGCTGTGGTCGGTTGGATCATCGTGACCCTGGCCTGCCTGCTCGTCTGGGCCCTGATGCGCAGCCCCTGGGGGCGGGTGCTCAAGTCGATCCGCGAGGACGAGGACGCCGTCCGCTCGCTGGGGAAGAACGTCTACGTCTACAAGATGCAGGCGCTCGTGCTGGGCGGCGTCCTCGGCGCCCTGGGCGGGATGATCTATGCGGTCGGCACCGGCTCGGCCGTGCCCGACCAGTACCAGAACGCCAACACCTTCCTCGCCTACGCGGCGCTGATCCTGGGTGGGGCGGCGCGAGTGCTCGGCCCGGTGGTCGGCGCCATGATCCTGCTGTTCATCCTGCAGTTCGCCGACACGGGGCTGCGGCTGCTCATCAGCAGCGGCGTCATCCCCGAGGGCTTCCTGTCCTCCACCGATGTCGCTCAGATCCGCTTCGTCCTCGTGGGCGTCGGGCTGATGCTGCTGTTGATCTTCCGGCCGCAGGGAATCTTCGGCGACCGACGAGAGGTGATGCTCGATGCCCGCTGATCCCGACCCGCACGGGTCCACGGCGGCCAGCGGCACGCCGTCCGGCTACCACCCCGAGCGGTCCGGGGGTTGGCGCAGCGGAGACGCGCCCCAGCGCCTGGCCCAGACCGCCCTGCGCGACCTCCCCTGGGAGGTCGGTGTGGCCAAGCCGGATCCGGCGATCGTCGTGGACGGCGTCACCCGCACCTTCGGTGGGCTCACCGCTGTGTCGGTGGACCACCTCGAGGTGCAGCGCGGCGGCATCACCGGGCTCATCGGCCCGAACGGCGCCGGCAAGACGACGTTGTTCAACCTGCTCACCGGGTTCGACCAGCCGAACACCGGCACGTGGTCCTTCAACGGCAGGTCGCTGGGCAAGCTGTCCCCGCACCAGGTCGCGCGCCTCGGCGTTGTCCGCACGTTCCAGCTGACCAAGGCCCTCTCCCGGCTGACGGTCCTGCAGAACATGCTCCTGGGGGCCCAGGGCCAGCGCGGTGAGAGCTTCCTGCGCGCCCTGGTCCCCGGGACCTGGCGGGCACAGGAGAAGGCCAACACCGAGAAGGCGATGGACCTGCTCCAGCGGTTCAAGCTCGACACCAAGAAGGACGAGTTCGCCGGCACCCTGTCCGGTGGGCAGCGCAAGCTCCTTGAGATGGCCCGGGCGCTCATGAGCGACCCGCAGGTGGTCATGCTCGACGAGCCGATGGCCGGGGTGAACCCCGCCCTGACCCAGAGCCTGCTGGGGCACGTCAAGGACCTGCGCGAGCAGGGCATGACGGTGATCTTCGTGGAACACGACATGGACGTCGTCCGCGACATCAGCGACTGGGTCGTGGTCATGGCCGCCGGCCGGATCATCGCCGAAGGCCCCCCCGAGTCGATCAGCCAGAACCAGGCCGTGGTGGACGCCTACCTCGGCGCGCACCACGACGCGCCGCTCACGGTCGAGGAAGAGGACCGAGTCCTCGCGCAGGCCGAGGCATCCATCGCGCGCGAGGAAGGGACCGACGGCGACGTGCTCACCTCCGACGCCGCCCCCGACGAGAGGCACGACCGATGAGCGATCCCCTGTTCCAGGTCGACGAGTCCGGCGAGGACCTGACCCGCGCCGACACCGCCTCCTCGGCCACCGAGCTGTCTCCGGCGGAGAGGGCGGCCACCCGCGAGGAGCACGCCCGCCTGGCCGAAGGTGCGCTGGTGCGCGCCGACGAGCTGATCGCCGGCTACGTACCGGGGGTCAACATCCTGCGCGGCTGCGACTTCTACCTCCAGGACGGTGAGCTGGTCGGCATCATCGGGCCGAACGGAGCCGGCAAGTCCACCCTGCTCAAGGCCCTGTTCGGGCTGATCCCCGTGCGGTCGGGGTCGGTGACCCTGCGCGGCGAGGACATCACCTCCGCGCCCGCCCACCGGCTGGTCTCCCTGGGCGTCGGCTACGTACCGCAGAACAACAACGTGTTCCCCTCGCTCACTCTGGAGGAGAACATGCAGATGGGGGTCTACCTCCGGCCCAAGAAGTTTCGGGACCGCTTCGACTACGTCGTCGACCTGTTCCCCCTGCTCGGGGAGCGGCGCAAGGCCAAGGCCGGCACCCTGTCCGGCGGTGAGCGGCAGATGGTCGCCATGGGCCGGGCGCTGATGATGGACCCGTCGGTACTCCTGCTCGACGAGCCGTCGGCCGGCCTCTCCCCCGCCTACCAGGACGAGGTCTTCATCCGCTGCCGGCGAATCAACGCCACCGGCGTCTCGATCATCATGGTCGAGCAGAACGCCCGCCGGTGCCTGCAGATCTGCGACCGCGGCTACGTGCTGGACCAGGGGCGCAACGCCTACACCGACACCGGTGAGTCCCTCATGCACGACCCCAAGGTCATCGAGCTCTACCTGGGGACTCTCGCCAAGGCACAGTAACCGCTCGGCCCCGCTCCACCGCAGCGCCGGTCCCCTCCCGGGGCCGGTGCTGCGTCGTCTCCGCCGAACGCTCGCCCGGAAGCAGGCCCCGGCGCTCGGTAGGACAGCGGGCCACCGACCGCCGTCCCGACAGCACAGTGGCCCGGCACCTGACGGTGCCGGGC
>JALYMS010000346.1 GCA_030773535.1 Actinomycetota bacterium
GCTGCGGAGTCGGCGCCGACTCCGCCTCCACCTGCGCACGGACAGACGGATCGCCGGTGTACGCGTCGACGAAGCCCGGCTCCAGCCGGTCGAATCGCAACCCGAGCCGCACGTACTCGAGCGGGACGTCGAGGGTTCGGGCTGCCATGCCTGCAGTTTCGCAGCCCCGCCTGTCAGCTCCCGAACCGGCGGTGCCTGGAACTCAGCTGCCGAACCGGCGGTGCCGCGCCGAGTAGTCGCGCAGGGCCCGGAGGAAGTCGACCCGGCGGAAATCGGGCCAGTACACGTCGGTGAAGTGGAACTCCGTGTTCGCGGTCTGCCAGAGCAGGAAACCGGACATGCGCTGCTCCCCGCTGGTCCGGATCACCAGGTCGGGGTCGGGCTGGCCGCGCGTGTACAGGTGCTCGGCGATGTGCTCGACCTCGAGCGAGTCGATCAGCTCCTCCAGCGAGGTGCCCCGGGCTGCGTGCTCGGCCAGCAGGGACCGGACGGCGTCCGCGATCTCCCGCCGCCCGCCGTAGCCGACGGCGAGGTTCACGGTCGCCCCGGGCCGGTCGCGGGTGTCCTCCTCCGCCTGCTTGAGGACGGCGACGGTGTCGGGCGGGAGCACCTCCGGAGCACCCATCGCTCGGACGTGCCACCGACGTCCGGGCCGCGAGAGGTCGACGGCGACGTCCTCGATGATCGAGAGCAGGGCGCTGACCTCAGGTTCCGGCCGGCGCAGATTGTCGGTGGAGAGCATGAAGAGGGTGACGACGCGGACACCGGCGTCGTCGCACCAGCGCAGCAGGTCGACGATCTTGTCGGCGCCTCGCCGGTGACCGTGGGCGACGTCCTCCAGCCCGATGGCCCGTGCCCAGCGCCGGTTCCCGTCCATGATCACGCCGACGTGGTGCGGGATGTCCGCGCCTTCCAGCGCCCGCGCCAGACGCCGTTCGTAGACCTGGGTGAGCGCCTCGCGCACCTTCTGGCGGGCACCCACGCGGTCACCCTAGGCCCCTGCCCCGCCTGCGGCGAGGAGCCCGCACCGTCCACGACCGCTGCGGTGTGCCGGGCCCGCGGCCTTGTCCCGGCCTGCAGATGACGGCGTCCCTACGCGTCCGTAACCTCGGTGCATGAGTCCTCCCCCCGACGACCGGGAGACCGTCCGGGTCCAGGCCGACGGCGCGGAGATCGAAGGCCCGGCCCCGTCTGCGGTGACCGCGGTCCTCGAGGAGGGCGAAGAGGTCGAGCGGACCTGGTCGGCGTCCGACTACGCCGACGAGGACTGGGACCACCCCGACACCCGACCCCGGTTGCGCGGCTGGCTGCACGTGTTCGCGTTCTTCGGCGCGATCGTCGCCGGAGCAGTGCTGGTTCCGCTCGCGTCGGTCCTCGGCCTCCGCGCCGGCCTGTCGGTCGCCGTCTACAGCCTGACGATCTGGGGGCTGTTCGGCATCAGCGCCCTCTACCACCGGCGCCGTTGGTCACCGCGCGGCTGGAAGATCATGAAGCGGCTCGACCACTCGATGATCTTCGTGTTCATCGCCGGCACCTACACGCCCTTCTCCCTGCTGGCGGTCGACCGACCCAGGGGCTACTGGGTGCTCGCCGTCGTCTGGGTGGGAGCGCTGGCAGGCGTGGCCCTCAAGTTGAGCTGGCCCACCGCGCCCCGCTGGGTCGGCGTCCCGCTCTATCTCGGGCTCGGCTGGATGGCCGTCTTCGTCATCGCGGACATCCTGCACATCGCAGGGGTCACCTCGTTGGTGCTGCTCGCCGTCGGGGGCCTGCTCTACACACTCGGCGGCATCGCCTACGGGATCAAGTGGCCCAACCCCTGGCCCGGGACGTTCGGGTACCACGAGGTCTTCCACGCGATGACGATCGTCGCGGCGGCCTGCCACCACATCGCCGTCTACTTCGCGATGTACTCGAGCCCATTCGTCTGACCTCCGGTCAGACACCGCGGCCAGGACATTGCGGTCCTCCGGACCGCACCGCGGCCAGGAGCCGTCCCCCGGTCCGTTGCGCCGCTTCGTCACACCTGCGCGGAGCCCTCCGGGCCCCACTCGGCGTGACCCGGCTTGGCCCGGTTCCTCCCTCGGCTCACGTCGAGTTCAGCTTCGGGGCACTCCGGGCCCGGCTCAGCTGAACGGTCTACGACCATCCAACTTCAGCGAGAACCTTCCGGCGGTGCGCCAGGCTCGGGCGACGACGTCGCGGTCCTGCTCGGACACCAGGTTGCCCATGACCCGCAGCGCCACGGTCATGAGGGCGTGCGAGCGCATCCCCACCGGGCCGGCCGCCGGCAGGAACCGCGGCAGGGTCAGCAGACCGGCCAGACGTCGGGCGATGGAGAACGCCTCCCCGTAGTGCCGGCGCAGCGTCGCCGGCCACGCCGCCGACCAGTCGTCCTCGCCGAAGAGCTCGACCACCATGCGGCCGGTCTCCAGGCCGTAGTCGATCCCCTCGCCATTGAGCGGGTTGACGCAGCCGGCGGCGTCGCCCACCAGGGCCCAGTTCGCTCCGGCGACCCCGGACACCGCACCACCCATCGGCAACAGCGCCGACGCCGGCGCCCGCACGGACCCGTCGATCCGCCACTCCTCGCGCCGGGCGTCGGTATAGGTCTCCAGTAACGCCTTGAGCTGCACCCCGGCGGGACGCCGCGCCGTCGCGAGCGTGCCCACCCCGATGTTGACCCCGCCGGCCGCTGCACCGAGGGGAAACACCCAGCCGTACCCCGAGAGCAGCTCGCCCTCGGCGCCGCGGAGCTCGAGGTGCGAGGAGATCCACTCGTCGTCGCTGCGCCCGGAGGTCACGTAGCCCCGGGCCGCCACCCCGTAGGCCGTGTCCCGGTGCCACTCCCGGCCCAGCAGCCGGCCGAGCGGGGACCGGACGCCGTCCGCGACGACCAGGCGCCGGCAGGCGACGGTGAACTGCTCCTCGTCGGCGGACTCGAACACCACGGCGGTGACCCGATCGCCGTCGCGCTCCACGTCGACCGCCCGCGCGCCGTCGAGCGGAGCGGCCCCCGACCGGAGCGCGAGGTCGCGGATGCGCGCGTCCAGTTCGGTCCGCGGCACGGCGCTGCCGTGGTCCGGGAACCGGCCGCCCGGCCAGGGCAGCTGCCACTCGTGGCCGAACCCGGCCGCCCGCAGCCCGCGGTTGCGGGCATGCCCGCGCACCCAGTCGCCGAGCCCGAGCAGGTCCAGCTCCGCGATCGCACGGGGGGTCAGTCCGTCGCCGCAGGCCTTGTCCCGGGGGAAGACCGCGGCGTCGGCGAGGACGACGTCGTGGCCGGCCCGGGCCGCCCAGGCCGCGGCCGCCGACCCGGCGGGACCCGCGCCCACGACCAGGACATCGGTCGCGGACGGAAGGGCAAAGGGCACGACGTCGAGTGTCCCAGGTCGCCCTCCCGCAGCAGCGGCGTCACCCGACCGAGGGCCCCCGACCGCAGACCTCCTCTACGGATGCCATGGCCACGCGCAGCTCCGCGAGCAGTCGTCGGCATGCTGGCCGACCAGGCGCACCGCCCACACCAGCGCCTCGGACCGCGATCGGGCGACGCCGGCGTCGACCAGGGTGTCGAGGACCAGCCGCTCCCGCTGGCGCAGCCGGGTCATCACGGGCACCGACAGGCTGGTGAACATCTCCCGGACGTCGCCGCACGCGGCGCCCCAGGCCACCGACCGCCCGTAGCGCTCCTCTGCGGCAGAGGCGACCGCCATGCGCTGCTGTCGGGTCTCCTCGCGGAAGCGCGCGATCCGGCCGGCGCGGGCTGCCGCCGGGTCGCCCTCGCCGGCGGCCGGCTCCGCCAGCATGCCGATGACGGTGATCTCGTCCCGATCGATGGTCAGGTCGACAGGAGCGGTGAACCAGTCCTCGGGCAGCCGCCCCGCGAACCAGCCCGCCACCTCCGCCCGATCGACGGGCGGCGGGGCCTCCGCCCCCCGGCTCCCGGGCCCGCGGCCGCGCCCGCGGCGGAACCCGGCCCCGAACTCGGGTCAGAAAGGGGGATCTGCGAAGCGGTGTCCGTGCATGGCGACCTCCTGCGGCAGCGTTGATTACACGCTTACACGGTAAGAAGTCATGTTCCGGTAGACGTCATCACTGCGCCCAGAGCGGACGCGTCGGTCACCGGAGCCGAACAGACGAAGCCCCGGCACACGTAGGCGGCCGGCGCGCCGCCGATCAGCGGCCGGCCGGCGAGCAGCGGTACGCCCAGGGCGTCCGGCTCACCGACGACGACCACCGCTCCGGGGCTGGTCGAGGCCCGCGCTGCGGCGGCCAGCGCCTCGCGCTCAGGTCCGGCAGGCCCACTGACCGCGACCTCGAGCGGGCCGGCCAGCAACGCCTCCCCCACGGCCGCCGCCCACCCCGCGGCTCGCGGCGCTCGATCCACCAACCGCCCCAGGAGGGCCAGCGCCGCCTCGCCCAGCTCCCGGTGCCGGGG
>JALYMS010000347.1 GCA_030773535.1 Actinomycetota bacterium
CATCCCGCCGATGGACCGGCGTTCCCCCCGCGACCACCGTCCGGGTTCGCTGCCGGCGGGCACCGCCGGCTCCACCAGGGCGCGTGAGGTCACGCCAGAACCTTACTGCAAACGGTTTGCAACAAGCCAGGCGAGGCGGTCCCCGGCGGACCTGCGCAGGGCTTCCAGCAGCCGGCAAGTCGCAGCGCAACACGAACGGAACTCAGGCCCGCGACACGCGCTCCGGAGTTCACCACCCCGAAACGCGGCAGCGACGCCGCTGGAAACACCGGCGCGGCACCGTCGGGGCCACGTCGCCCCCCTAGGAGCGCCGGACACACCCGACCCGGCCCCAGGCCGACGACCCAATCAGGAGGTTGCCGTGGTCAACACCGGCGACACCGCCTGGGTCCTCATCAGCGCCGCCCTGGTGCTGCTGATGACCCCAGGTCTCGCGCTCTTCTACGGCGGCATGGTCCGCGCCAAGAGCGTGCTGAACATGATGATGATGAGCTTTGGAGCACTGGCCCTGGTCAGCGTCCTATGGGTCGTCTACGGCTACTCGATGGCCTTCGGCAACGACGTCGGCGGAGGCCTGCTCGGCAACCCCCGGGAGTTCTTCGGCCTCGCCGGGCTGATGGAGGACACCACGGGGGAGGAAGGCGGCCTCCCGGTCATGGCGTTCGTCGGCTTCCAGGCCGTCTTCGCCATCATCACCGTCGCGCTGATCTCGGGCGCCATCGCCGACCGCGCCAAGTTCGGTTCCTGGATGGTGTTCGCCGGGATGTGGGCGACGATCGTCTACTTCCCCGTCGCGCACTGGGTCTTCGACTTCAGCGTGGAGGACCACGTCGGCGGCTGGATCGCCAACGACCTCGCGGCGATCGACTTCGCCGGCGGCACCGCGGTGCACATCAACGCCGGCGCGGCGGGCCTGGCGCTGGCCCTGGTCCTCGGCAAGCGCCGCGGCTTCGGGCGGGAGGCCATGCGGCCGCACAACCTGCCACTGGTCATGATCGGCGCCGGCCTGCTGTGGTTCGGGTGGTTCGGCTTCAACGCCGGCTCCGCGCTGGCCGCCAACAACACCGCCGCCGTGGCCTGGGTGAACACCCTGGTCGCGACGGCCGCCGCCACCCTCGGCTGGCTGGTCGTGGAGAAGTTGCGCGACGGCCACTCGACGTCGCTGGGCGCCGCGTCCGGCGTGGTCGCGGGCCTGGTCGCCATCACGCCGGCCTGCTCCGCGGTGTCGCCGATCGGCGCAATCGTGGTGGGCGCCGTCGCCGGGGTGCTCTGCGCACTCGCCGTGGGCCTCAAGTACCGGTTCGGGTACGACGACTCCCTCGACGTGGTGGGTGTCCACCTCGTCGGTGGCCTGGTCGGCACGATCCTCATCGGCTTCGTCGCCGATCCCGACGCCCCGGCCGGCGTCGAGAGCCTGCTCTTCGGCGGGAGCGCCGACCAGCTGTGGCGTCAGGTCGTGGGCGCGCTCGCCGTCCTGGCGTACTCGTTCGTCCTCACGCTCGTCATCGGTATCGCCATCCAGAAGACGATCGGCTTCCGCATCCGCGAGGAGGACGAGATCACCGGGATCGACACAGTGGCGCACGCCGAGTCGGGGTATGACTTCACCAGCCTCGGCGGAGGAAGCGGATCGGCGCTGCACTCGCCGGCAGCCGCAGGCTCCGCCGCCACGCGCGTCACCGAAGGGAGCCGGGCATGAAGCTCGTCACCGCGATCGTCAAGCCGTTCAAGCTCGACGACGTCAAGAACGCCCTCGAGCTGATCGGCATTGCCGGTCTGACCGTGAGCGAGGTCCAGGGCTTCGGCCGCCAGCGTGGCCACACCGAGGTCTACCGGGGAGCGGAGTACCAGGTGGACTTCGTGCCCAAGGTCCGCATCGAGGTGGTGGTCAGCGAGCTCGACGCCGCCCGCGTGGTCGATGCCGTGGTCGAGGCCGCCTCCACGGGGCAGATCGGCGACGGGAAAGTGTGGGTGACCACCATCGACGAGATCGTGCGGGTCCGCACCGGCGAGCGCGGGGACGATGCGATCTAGCCGTCCGGGGCGGCCGATCCCTGCGAGGGGGGAGACGTGCTGGACCTCGCGGCGCTGCCCGGCCTGACCCGCGCCGAGCGCGTACGGGTGCTCGACTCGTGGCTCGGCGCGCTGCTCGACGACGCCGTCGCGGGCACTCCGCCGGCTCGCGGGCGCCGCGAGAGTCCCCCGCCCCGGACCGGTACCAGCGGACTCGCGCTCGTCGCCGTCGGCAGCCTCGGCCGCCGGGAGCTGCCGCCGTTCGGCGACCTCGACCTGGTGCTCGTGCACGACGGTCGGCCGGAGATCGCCTCCGTCGCCGATGCGCTCTGGTACCCGGTGTGGGACGCCGGACTGCGGCTGGACCACTCGGTCCGCTCGGTGGCCGAGGCCGTCGCCGTCGCCTCCACCGACGCCAAGGCGGGCCTGGGGCTGCTCGACGTCCGGCTGGTGGCCGGCGACGCGGAGCTGGCCGCCCGGTTGCGGACGGCGACGCTGGCGAGCTGGCGGCAGGCCGCGGCACGGCTCCTCCCGCAGCTGCGCGACCTGCGTCGCGAACGCGCCCGGCAGGTCGGTGAACTCGCCTTTTTGCTGGAGCCCGACCTCAAGGAGGCCTACGGCGGCCTGCGCGAGGCCCAGGTCCTGCGCGCCGTCGCCGCCGCCCAGTTGGGCGACGAGCCCGCCGCCGAGGTCGAAGCGGCGTACGCCTTCCTGCTCGACGTCCGGGACGAGCTGCGCCGGCGCACCGGCCGTCCCGGCGACGTCCTCGTCCGACAGGAACAGCGGCCCGTCGCCGAGGCGCTCGGGCTCGCCGACGAGGACGCCTTGCTGCGGGAGGTGAGCCTGGCCGGCCGCCGGCTGGCGTTCGTCGCTGACTCGACGTGGCGCCGCGTCGAGGCGACCCTCGTGCCGGCCCGCAGCCGGTACCGGCGGGCGCGCCGTGAGCCGCTGGCCGAGGGCGTCGTCCGGCACGGGGACGAGGTGGTGCTCGCCCAGGGTGCCCGTCCCGCCGCTGACCCGGGCCTCCTGCTGCGGGCGGCAGCCGCCGCCGCCCGCGCCGACCTCCTGCTCTCCCCGTACACGCTCAGAGTCCTCGCCGTGCACAGCCCGCCGGTGCCCGAGCCGTGGCCGGCGGAACTGCGCTGGTCCTTCCTCCGGCTGCTGGCCAGCGGCCGCTCCGCGGTCCCGGTGCTCGAGCAGCTGGACCAGCACGGTCTGCTGGCGCGGCTGCTCCCGGAGTGGGACCGGGTCCGGTCGCTGCCGCAACGGCACCCGTGGCACCGGTTCACCGTCGACCGGCACCTGGTGGAGGCCGCCGCGGCCGCCGCCGAACTCACCCGCGACGTCGACCGTCCCGATCTGCTGCTGGTCGCCGCCCTGCTGCACGACATCGGCAAGGGGTGGCCCGGCGACCACAGCGTCGTAGGGCAGCCGATCGCGGCGGCGATCGGGACCCGGATGGGCTTCTCCCCGCCCGATGTCGCGGCCCTCGAGGCCCTGGTGCGCCACCACCTCCTGCTCCCGGCCACCGCCACCCGTCGCGACATCGACGACCCGGCGACGATCGACCGCGTGGCCGCAACCATCGGCTCCGACCCCGCCTTGCTGCAGCTGCTGCACGCCCTCGCCCAGGCCGACGGTGCCGCGACCAGCGCCTCGGCCTGGTCCCCGTGGAAGGCGCACCTCGTCGCGGCGCTCGTCGCCCGCGTGCAGGCGAGGCTGGGTGCACCGGTCACCGAGGACGCCCAACCGGTGCTGCACCCGGGGGAGCCGCAGGCGCGTGCGCTGTCCGCGGCCGTGCCCGGGAAGGGCGGAGCCGTCACCGTCGGCATCGAGGACGTCGCCGACGGCCAGCAGGTGACCATCGTCGCTCCCGACCGGACCGGCATGCTCAGCACCTGCGCGGGTGTGCTCGCCCTCAACCAGCTCGACGTCCGCGCCGCTCGGATCGGCGCGGAGGGCGGGCAGGCGACGGCGGTCTTCGCCGTGCGACCCCGGTTCGGCCGGGCGCCGGTCCCGGAGATCCTCGCCGACGCCGTCCGCGCCGCCCTCGACGGAACCCTGCCGCTGGCCGAGCGGCTGCGGCAGCGGGAGGCGGACTACCGCCAGAACGGCGGCCGGGCCGCCGCGCCGCGCATCTCGTGGCACAACAGCGAGGTCAGCGGCGCCGCGACGGGGATCGTCGAGGTGCGGGCGACGGACCGCGCGGGCCTGCTCCACCGGCTCACCGCGGCGATCACGCGCGAGGGCCTCGACGTGACCTCGGCCCGGATCGAGACGCTCGGGGCGGACGCGGTCGACTGCTTCTACGTCTGCAACCCCTCCGGCATGCCGGTGGACGCCGACCAGCGCCGACGGGTCGACGAGGCGCTCGTGGTCGCCGCCGGAGGGGTCGGGCACCCGGTCGTCGCCGGGGGAGACGACACGCCCGGCTGAGCTTCCCCGGAACTGTCGTACGTGCGTGCGACTGTCGCGGCAGCGAGGGACGGAACGGTTCCCCCTCTCGGAAGGAGCTCCCATGGACAGCCGGTCGTGGCCCTGCCCGCCCTGCGGAGACGTCCGCGAGTTCGTCCAGCCGCCGTGCGCCGACGGCCACACCGACGACGGCGGCGAGTGCCCCGAGTGGGCGTGCGTCGACTGCGGCTCGGCCGTGGTGGCCGGGGACGCACCTGCGGCCGTCGACGTGCTGCGCTTGCATCACGCCGCCTGACCGCTCGATACCCTGGCAGTCAGGTGGCGCGGCCAGCCCGCGCCCGTGACTGCTGAGGACGTGCTGTGTTCGAGACCCTCTCCGACCGACTGGACAAGGTCTT
>JALYMS010000348.1 GCA_030773535.1 Actinomycetota bacterium
AGGTCTCGGTCGACTCGGTCATCGTCGGAGTTGCGGACTCTGTGCGGACTGACGCCGCCCCCTGACCGCATAAGCGCTGGTCAGCGGCGAGCGACGGACGAGTCGGCCTGTACGCCGGGTTCTGTCCACGGGTGCCTTGCGGCCTCCCGATGGGCGGTCATCCATCTAGGCCTGCCGTTGCCGGCAGGCTCGAGCGGTCTACCCGCAGGCATCGGGCGGGCCGCCCTCGAACGCCTGCGCAGGACGGCGGCGAACCGTCGTCCCTCTTGACCTTGCTCCGGGTGGGGTTTACCGAGCCACACCGGTCACCCGGTGTGCGGTGGTCTCTTACACCGCCGTTTCACCCTTACCAGCGCCTCGCACGAAGACACGACACTGGCGGTCTGTTCTCTGTGGCACTGTCCCGCGGGTCACCCCGGGTCGCTGTTAACGACCACCCTGCCCTGTGGAGCCCGGACGTTCCTCGGCGGCGGGTTTCCCCGCCGACGCGACCGCCCAGCCGACTCGTCCGTCGTGTCGCCAGTCTAGGAGATCTCGCGCCCGCTGGAGCGGCGTCGAGCCGTTCCGCGGCGACACATGACCGCCGAAGACCCATGCTGGTCGGGTGACCGAGCAGCGCAGCACGCCTGCGGCTGAGGGGTCGAACGCCCTCGACGTCCCGCCGCGGGGGCGGGGCGGCGCGGCCCATCGGCTGACCAGTCGCACGCTGCGCAACGCGTGGAACGACGACATCTTCAGCGAGTCGGCTGCCGCGGCGTTCTGGCAGACGTTGTCGCTGCCGCCGCTGCTGCTGGGGCTTGTTCGCCGCGCTCGGCTACGTCGACGGGGTCTTCGGCCCCGAGACGGCGATCGCGGTCGAGGAATGGGTGCTGGAGGTCGCAGGCAGCCTGTTCAGCCAGCAGGCACTCGACGAGATCGTCCGCCCAACCGTGGAGGAGGTGCTGACCGCCGCAGCGGGCGGGATCGTCTCGGTCGGTTTCCTCATCACCCTCTGGTCGGGATCCTCGGCGATGGCCGCGTTCGTCGATGCGATCACGCGAGCGCACGACCAGTACGAGGTGCGCAACCTGGTCTGGCAGCGCGTACTGGCGATGCTGATCTACCTGGTCGGCCTGGTCACCGGCATCATCGCCATCCCGCTGCTCACCCTGGGGCCAGACCTGCTCATCGCGTTGCTGCCTGACGAATGGGAGGCGGTCACCGGCACGGTCGTCGAGTTCCTCTACTACCCGGCGGTCGGCGTCGTCCTGCTGCTGGCCCTGACCACGCTGTACAAGGTCGCCCTGCCGCTGAAGCCACCCTGGCACCGGGGGCTGCCTGGTGCGCTGCTCGCCGTGCTCATCTTCTTCTCCGGCACCGGGGTGCTGCGGGTCTACCTCGACTCGGTGACGGCGGCCGGCGTCACCTACGGGGCCCTGGCCGCACCCATCGCCTTCCTCCTCGCGACCTTCGCCATCGGATTCGGGATCGTCCTCGGCGCGCACTTGAACGCGGCGGTGCAGGCGCTCTGGCCCGCCCCCCTCGTGGACGCACGGCGGCGGCTGGAGCGCTCCGGCCCGGGGACGCCGGAACTGCGGCGCGCCATACGCGAGCACCCCAACGAGGCCGGCGCGCTGCTCGAGCGGATGGGCTACGAGGTCCGCCGTCGCGACGACGCCGGACCAAACGACTGAGCGGCACCCCGCCGGAGAGCGTGGACCGGACGGGCACCGCCGTACATGCTCAAGGCGCCGCCGTGCCCCGGCCGGCGCGAGCGGCCCTCCTACGCGAGCTGCTCGGACAACCGGACGAAGCGGAATCCCTGGTCGGCCAGCCGCGGCAGCGCCGCGGCCACGCCCTCAGCGGTGCCACCGGCCGGCTGGTTCATGTGGCCGATCACGATCGAAGCCCCGCGTGCCGACTGCAGAGCTGCCGCCACCTGCTGCGGCCCGAAGGTCGCCCCGGCGTCGCCATTGACGTCGAAGTTCACCACCGTCTCGCCGATGTCGCCCGCCATCCGCACGGCGACGTCGTCGTAGTGTGCGGTACCCGACCGGAAGAAGCGGGGCGGTGCGCCGGTGAGCTCGGTGAGCGTCCGCCGGTTGCCGACCACCTCGTCGTAGACCTCCCCGGGCCCCGCCGTCCCAGGGATCCCGTACGCCGACCTGCCGTCGACCGACAGCGGCCGGTGCAGCGTTCCGTGGTTGGCCAGCTCGAACATCGGTTCAGCGGCGAGCTCGGCGGCGATGCCCGGGTTAGCCAGGATCCAGCGCTGGTTGAGGAACAGGGTGGCCGGCGTCCCGGTCGTCACCAGCGCCTCGATGAGGGCGGCGTCGTAGCCGCTGCCGCTGGCTCCACCGCACGCGTCGAAGGTCAAGGCCACTACCCGGTCGTTCGTGGGCAGCACATCCACCACCCCTGGCACGGCCAGGCCCCAGGCCACTGGCGGCACCCCCGCATAACGCGCGACGATCTCCTCGCGCGACGGGGATGGCGTCCCCATCGGCTCTGGCTCCGGCTCCGGTGGGGTCGTGCGGGGTGCCGCGCTCGCCGACGTTCGCGGCAGCGTCTGGCTCGCGACTTCCTGCGGTGTGCCACCGGACGTCGAGCAGGACACCAGAAGGCTGCCGGCGGCGAGCCACAGAAAGTCGCGCCGGCCGAGACGGTGTCCGGTCGGCCCCCGGGAGACAGCGGGTTCGTGCACCATGCCTTCTCCGATCAAGACGATCGACGGCGCCAGGCGAATACTAGTCGGTGCTGCACGGCAACTCGGGACGCCGCGCAGGCGGGGGACGACGGACGAGTCCGACCTGCGCCCGGTGCGCGCGCTGCTCATCCCCAGAAGAGCCGGAAGCCGACCCGGCGCTGTCCGTCCTCGGTCGATGTCGACATGTCGATGACCTGCCGTGCCTGCTCCTCGACCGGGACGTCGGACAGCAGCTCCAGGTACCGGCGGTGCTCGACGAGCGAGACCACCGCCGTGTCAACCGTGGAACGCACGTCCACCTCGTGCGGCGGTTCGGTCATCTCCTGCACGGCGATGTACTGCACGCCCGACCACGGCGGCTCGGTCAGGTCGCGGAAGATCCACTCGTTGGCCGCGTCCGCGACGGCGTCGAGGGTCGACTGGCCGAGCGCCTGGTGGTCGGCGGAGTTCAGGTACGCCGGCGACATCCCCGGCGGGCTCCAGGTGGCGCCGAAGTAGCCGGTGACGACCACCTCGGGCCGATGCCTGCGGATGGCCGCGGCCAAGTCTCGACGCAGCTCCGGGCCCGCCACGAGGACGCCGTCCCGGTGGTCGAGGAACTCCACCTCGGTCACGCCGACGACGGCGGCCGACCGGCGCTCCTCTTCCTCGCGCAGCGGGCCGGCGACCTCCGGCGGCACGCCCGCCATTCCCGCCTCGCCGCGGGTGGCCAGCAGGTAGTGCACCTCCTTGCCGGCAGCGGTCCAGACGGCGACGGCGGCCGCGATGCCGTACTCGATGTCCTCGGGATGGGCGGCCACCACGAGGGCGCGTTGCCAGTCATCTGGCATGGGCAGAACGGGCATGGTGCGGAGTGTGGACTGCCGGTCACCTCTCGGCGACGCCCAGCAGGACGGCTGCCAGGTCGGCCGGGGCGCTGACCATCGGGTCGTGCCCGGTGTCCAGCTCGACCACCTCCCAGCCGGGCTGGCTGCGCACCAGCGACCGCGAGGGCTCGATGGTGGGCAGGGCCGGTTGCACGCAGTCGACGAAGGTGCGCGGGAGGGCGGCCCAACCGTCGGCGTCGAAGGACAGCGGATCGTCGTAGACGCCGGCCGGCTGCGGCGTCTGGCGCCGCTCCACCCAGTCGGCGTCCGCCCCGGTCAAGCCGAACACCGCCGGCGACGGCGGGGGCAGGAAACCGTGCCGGGCGATCGCCTCCCGGCGGGCCGCCTGCACCTCGGGCGGGTTGCGGGTGGACCACGCCTCCCCGGGCAGCGGGACGACGCCGTCCACGTACACCAGCCGGCCCACCTCGTCGCCCAGCCGGTCGGCGGCCCCGGTGATCACCAGCCCGCCGTAGCTGTGCCCGACCAGGACCGCCCGCGAGCACTCCTCGGCGCGCACCGCCGTCACGACGTCGTCGACGTGGGTGTCCAGCGTGATCTCCGGCGATCGCTGGTGGGCCCGCTCCCCCAGCCCGCTCAGGGTCACCGGGACCACGCGGTGCCCGGCCAGCCAGAGCAGCGGCAGCACCCGCCGCCAGCACCACGAGCCGTGCCACGCCCCGTGCACCAGCACGATGTCGGCCATCAGCCCTCCCGCGCCACGCGCAGGGCAGCGGCGATCATCGGCAGCTGCAAGGGCAGCCGGACGGCCGCCACCGCCAGCGGCAGCGGCCTCCTCGGGAGAACCCGGAACGTGTGCAGGTGCGCGGGCACGAATCCGGTCAAGAGCCCGGCCGCGGCCCAGCCGCCCCACCGCCGGGTGCGCGGCGCCGCCAGCAGCGCCGCGGTGCCGATCTCTGCGAGCCCGCTGGCGAGCACCCAGGCGCGCGCCTCGCCCAGCTCCGGCGGCACGAGCCACTCGTAGGTGCGCGGGCGCAGGAGGTGCAGCACCCCCGAGCCGCCCAGTATCGCTCCCAGCACCGTCGCCCTTCCCGGCTTCCGCATCCGGTCACCGTAGGCTCGCCGCTCGTGTCCGTCCTCGAGCTGGTCGTCGTCGCGGCGGTTGCCATGGCCGCCGGCGTCATCAACTCCATCGCCGGCGGCGGCTCGCTGATCCTTTTCCCCACCCTGGTCGCCCTCGGCCTGGGCACCGTCGCGGCGAACGTCACCAACTCCGTCGCGCAGTGGCCGGGCTACCTCGGCGGCGTCGCCGGTTTCCGGTCCGAGTACGTCGGGCAGCGGGGTCGGCTCGTCCGGTTCGGCGTCGTCGCCGTCCTGGGCGGAACGGCCGGGAGCGTGCTGCTGCTGACGACGCCGTCGGAGGCCTTCGACGTCGTCGTCCCGGTGCTGGTCCTGCTCGCCAGCCTGCTGCTCGCCGTCCAGCCGCTGCTGACCAGGCGCCTCGAGCAGGAGGAGGCCGCCGGACCCCGTCCCGACCCGGCCTGGCTCTACGTCGCGCTGTTCCTCGCCACCGTCTACGGCGGCTACTTCGGCGGCGCGCTCGGCGTGATCCTGGTAGGCGTGCTGGGGGTGGGCCTGCACCGCCTGAAGCTGGCGAACGCGCTGAAGTCGGCGCTGTCGGCGATCACCGCCACCGTCACCCTGGTCGTCTTCGGCTTTTTCGGGCCGATCGACTGGCTGGCCGTTGCGGTCGCCGCGCCGGCCAGCCTGCTCGGCGGGTTCCTCGGCGCGCGGATCGCGACCCGCATCCCGGTGCGACCGCTGCGGATCTTCATCGTGGTCTTCGGCGTCGCGGTCTCGATCTACCTGTTCGCGCGCATCTGACCGGAGTCGTCATCTCAGGTAGGAGGTGTCGTTCACCAGCCGAACCGACGTCCGGCCGTCCGACGACCAGGTCACCGTGCACAGGGACGCCGCCTCGAGGAACACCCGGTGGACGACGTCCTCGCCGACGTCCAGCCCGGCCGCCAGCATCAGCTTGATCGGCATCATGTGGGTGACCACGAGCACCGAGCGTCCCGCGTGCTCCTCGAGGAGACGCCGGCGCGCCCGCGCCACCCGCGTGCTGACGTCCATGACCGACTCCCCGCCTGGGGCGGCGACGGTGACGTCGGTGCCGAATCGGCGGACTGCCAACGGGTGCTTGGCCTTCGCCTCGTCGAGAGTCAGGCCCTCGAGGTCGCCGAAGTCCAGCTCGACCAGGTCGTCGTCGAACTCGACGGGCAGACCCAGCGGAGCGGCGACGATCTCGGCGGTCTGCCGCGTGCGGCGCAGCGGCGAGGCGACGATCACCTCGATGCCCAGCTCCGGCACCCGCGCCGCGGCGGCCTCGGCCTCGGCCCGGCCGGTGCGTGACAGCGGCAGGTCGTTGCGGCCGCTGAACCGGCGCTCGGGCGTGTGCTCGGTCTGCCCGTGCCGGAGCAGGTGGGTCACCGTCATGACGACGGGAGCCGGCTCACCGGCCGGCTGGACGTCGTCCTCGGCGACCGACGGCTCGGCGGCGCCCCGGTGGATCGGCTTGCCGTCCATCGCGCTGTTGGCCAGGGCGTCGGCGGCGCCGTTCTGCGCCCGCGGCACCCACGTGTAGCGGACCCGGCCCAGCTGTCGGGCGATCTGCTGCGCCTGCAGGGCGAGCTGCTGCATGTCCGGGTGCTTGATCTTCCAGCGGCCCGACATCTGCTCGACGACGAGCTTGGAGTCCATCCGCACCTCGACGTCGGCGGTCGGATCGAGGTCGAGCGCAGCCTGCAGGCCGGCGACCAGTCCGCCGTACTCGGCGACGTTGTTGGTGGCCCGCCCCACCGACGCCGCCCGCTCGGCCAGCACGCGACCCGTGACCGCGTCCCGCACCAGGGCGCCGTAGCCTGCCGGCCCGGGGTTGCCCCGCGACCCGCCGTCGGCCTCGACCACGAACCGGCGGCTCACGGAAGGGCCACGAGCGTGCTTCTGGCCCTGGAACGGCCGGTCACAGGCCGGACTCGGCGGTGCGCACCAGGATCCGGTTGCAGTTCTCGCAGCGCAGCACCTCGTGCGGGTCGGCCCTGCGAGCCGCGGCCAGCTCGTTGCCGTAGAGCTCGATCCGGCAGCCCTGGCAGGCCCGGTGGCGCAGCGGCGCGGCGCCCGAGGTGCCGGTCTGCTTGCGGACCCGGTCGTAGAGGTCCAGCAGGGGACCCGAGATGCCGGCGGCCACCTCCGCCCGGGCGGCCTCGTGCCGGGCGATGCCGTCGGCGATGTCGGCCAGGGCGTCGTCCCGCAGCTGCTCGGCGCGCTCCCGGTCGGCGCGGGCCTTCTCCAGCCCCTCCTGCGCCGCTCCGAGCCTGCCCTCGGCCTCCTCCAGGCGCTCCATGAGTTCGAGCTCCTGGTCCTCCAGGTCCGACTGGCGCCGCTTGAGGGTCTCCAGCTCGTGCTGGAGGTTGGTCATCTCCTTCGGCGAGACGCTGCCGGACGCCAGCAGCCGCTGGTCCTTGGCCTCCCGCGCGCGCACCGTCTCCACGTCGGACTCCAGGCGCTTGACCTCCCGGCCGAGGTCGCGCACCTCGGTCTCGGCGCGCACGACGTCCGCGGAGAAGGTCCGCTCGGTCTCCTCGGCAGCCTGCACCGCGACGGCCTCGGGCAGGGTGCGCCGCCGGTGCGCCAACTGGGTCAGCGCGACGTCCTCCGCCGAGAGATCCAGGAGTTTCTGCTGCTCGAAGTGGTCGGCCTTCACGCGGCCAACCTACCGTCGCTCGTCGGCTCCTCCCGCCGGTCCGCTCCCTTGCCCGGCGTGCAGCGTCCAGGGGTCGGTGCGCGCCCGCGAGACGACGACCTCCACCCGACCGCCCAGCTCGCGGGCGAGGACGTCGGCCGCCACGGGCAGCCAGGGCCACTCGCTCGCGAAGTGCGCGACGTCGACCAGCGCCGGGCCCTCCACCTCGGCCGCCTCCGACACCGGGTGGTGCTTGAGGTCGCTGGTCAGGAACACGTCGGCGCCGGCTGCAGCCGCGGCCGGGAGCAGCGAGCCACCGCTACCCCCGCAGACCGCGACGCGCCGCACCACCCGATCGGGGTCCCCGGCGGCCCGGACCCCACCGGCGGTCGTCGGGAGAACAGCGGCGGCCAGATCGGCGAACGCGCGCAGGCTCATCGGCGACGGGAGTTCGCCCACCCGGCCCAGGCCGGCCCGGGGATCGCCCTCCACCTGCTCCAGCGGCACGGTGCCGGTCAGCCCGAGGACGGCGGCCAGCGCGTCGTTGACGCCGGCATCCGGCGCGCGGTCGGCGTTGGTGTGCGCCACGAACAGCGCGGCCCCGGCCCGGACGAGCCGGTGCACCAGGCGGCCCTTCGGGTCGTCCGCAGGGACGCCGTGCACGGCCGTGAGCAGCAGTGGGTGGTGCGTGACCAGCAGCTGCGCGTCCGATCCGATCGCCTCGTCGACGACGGCGGACGTCGGGTCGACGGCGAACAGCACGCGCTGCACCGGCTCGTCGGGATCGCCGCAGACCAGGCCGACGGCGTCCCAGCCCTCGGCCAGCGCCGGGTCGTAGCGGGCGTCGAGCGCGGCGAGCACCTCGCGCAGGGGAACGGCCACGGCCCGGACGATAGGCGAGGCCAGCTTTGGGACCGTTGTTCGCGGTCCGGGGGTCTGCAGGACTCCGGAAGCGGGAGGAACGCTCCCAGAGCAGCGCCGCAACGCCGGGCGGTGCCTCGGTGACAAGCTTCGAGGTGTGACCGGACGAGGAGTGCGGGAGCGCGGTCTCCGGGCACCGGCGTGGCTGGAGGAGCTGCTCCGCACCACTCCCCCGCCGGTCCCGTGGCGCGACGTCGTCCGCTTCGCGGTCACCGTGCCTGCCCCGCTGGCGGTCGCCGTCGTCTTGACCGGAGGCGTCAGGCCGGGCCCGGTGCTCGGCGGGGGCGTCTTCGCCACGACAGGCGCGCTGGCGGCGAGCCTGGCGCCTCAGGGCGGCCCCCTGCGCGACCGGCTGCGCAGGATCGCCGCCGCCACCGGATTCGGCGGACTCGGTCTGGTCGTCGGCCAGTTCCTGATGGGCGGCGGCTGGCTGCCGGTCGTGTTCATCGCCGTCCTCTCGGCCGCGGCTGCCCTGCTCAGCGCGGGCAGTGGAGTGACGAGCCCCGAGGCGAGCGCGGTGTAGATCAGCAGCTGCAGGGCACCCAGGGACAGCGCCGCGTTGACCGCGGCCTTGGAGGTCGCCTTCTTCGCCGCCGGCGCCGCGTGGGCCACCCTGACCGCGCTGATCCAGGCCCGGACCGAGGCGACGGACCCCGACCGCGCCGCCGTCGCGACAGTGTTCACCCGCATCGGCGAGCTGCTGGCCGCTGTCGGGACGCCGCAGGCCGAGGACGCCCGCCGCGCCCTGACCGATGCACTGAACGAGGGCTATGACCGGGTCATCGGCAGCCGCAGCCGGTCGGCCGGCCGCAGCCGCGAGCTCTCCGAGCTGGCCGGAGTGCTCAACGCCGCCGCGCCTCTCGTGGAGGGGGCCGTGGCGGCGGCACGGTGGGGAGAGCCCGCCGAACCGCAGGACGTCACCGCCGTCCATGCCCTCGCGGCGGCCCTCAGCGGCGCCCGAGAGCTCGCCCCCGGAAGACCCTCGTCGCTGGAGGACGGGTCGCCGGTCCGGCGGGCGATCCGCTCCGGGATCCGGCTGGTGTGGAACGTGGTGGGCGATCCCGAGGAGCGGGCGGGGGCAGCAGCGCTGCGGCCGGAGCGCGAGGACTGGCGCACCCGCGCGCGCGAGCTCGCCGACCGCACGCTGGCCAGTCCCGAGTCCCGCGCGTTCGCCGTCCGCCTGGCGCTGTGCATGTCGGTGGCGGAGTTGGCGCGCCAGTACCTGCCGATCGAGCGGCCCTACTGGGTGCTCCTCACGGTGGCCATCGTCCTCAAGCCGGACTTCGGATCGGTGTTCACGCGGGCCGTCCAGCGAGGCGCCGGCACGCTGCTCGGCGTCCTGCTCGGCTCCGCCCTGCTGGACGTGCTCCCGCACGACGCCTGGGCGCTCCTCGCCCTGGCCGGGACGGCCGCTCTGCTGCCGTGGGCACGCAACGCGAATTTCGGACTGTTCTCGGTCTTCCAGACGCCGGTGATCATCCTGCTGCTCGACCTGGCACTGCCTCCCGGGCCGGGCCTGGTCGGCGCCCGCCTGACCGACACCCTTATCGGCTGCGCGATCGTGCTCGTCTTCGGGTACCTGCTGTGGCCCCAGACGTGGCGGGCGCCGCTCGACGAGGCCCTGCGCGCAGCGGCCCTCGCCCTGGACGGCTTCGTCGAGGCCGCCTTCACCGGCAGCCCCGCCGACCGCCGCCGCGCCCGCCGCCGCACGTACCGCGCCCTGACCGAGCTGCAGACGCAGCTCCAGCGGCGGCTGGCCGAGCCACCGCCGATCAGCACCCGCGCGGCCGCCTGGTGGCCGGTCATCGTCCAGCTGGAGCGGACCGCCGACGCCGTCACCGAGGCGGTCATCGCCACCCGCGGCGGCGAGCCGGCGCCCGATCCGACCCAGGTCGCGGCGCTGCGCCGGGCCATCCGCCGGCTCGAGGAGGACGTGCGCGCCCACTCCGTCCCCCACGGCCCCGAACCCGTCCCCGACGACGCCGAGATCCATGCCGAGGGCGTGCTCGCCCCCGTGGCACGCGAGGTGGACGCCGCCCGCCGCCTGGTTCGCGAGACAGCGCCCGGTCGTCGCGGCGGCACGGTGAGGAATCCGAGCTGAGCCCCCGCTTGCACCGGCCCGTCGCTCCGCATGGGATGGCCGGGTGCCATCATCCGATCCGATCCTCTCGCTCCCGCCGGCGACCGGTCCCCCGCCGCCCGGCTCCCGCACCGTTCCCACCGACGACGACGTGGAGCTGCACGTGGAGGTGGACGGGGACGGGGACGGGGACGGCACAGCCCCTCTCACCGTCGTCCTCTCGCACGGGTTCACCGCCCGCCTGGCCGAGTGGGAGCTCCAGCGCGCCGCCCTGCGCAGCCGGGCCCGGCTGGTCCTCTGGGACCAGCGCGGACACGGCCGCTCCGGCTGGACCCGGCTGACCGCCGCCACCATCGACCGCACCGGCCGTGACCTGGGTCAGGTGCTCGACGCCGTCGTCCCGGCCGGGCCCGTGGTGCTGGCCGGCCACTCCATGGGCGGGATGAGCGTCATGGCGCTGGCCCGGCAGCGCCCGGAGCTGTTCGGCACCCGCGTGGTCGGCGTCTTCCTGCTCGCCACCTCGGCGGGAGGCCTGGTGGAAACCGGCGTCTTCGCCCGCGCCGTGAAGATGGTGCGCCGGCTGCATCTGCTGCCGCTCTACCTGTGGTTCCTCCAGCTGTTCGCACCGCTGCTCGAGCGGTTCCGGCTCCGCGGCACGGCGATCGGCCGCCGGGCGATCCGCCGGCTGCTGTTCGGTGAGAACGACGCCCACCCACACGACGTGCGGCTCGTCCAGGACCTGCTGGAGGAGACGCCCCTGCCGGTCACCATGGCCTTCTACGCGACGTTCCTCGACCACGACGAGCACGCCTCGCTCGAGGTGCTCCGGCGGGTGCCGGTCACCGTCGTCACCGGCAGCCACGACCGGCTCACCCCCGCGGCGCACGGCCGCGCCATCGTCGAGGCTCTCGGCGACGACGCCGACCTCGTCGTCGTCCCCGGGGCCGGGCACAGCGTCAACCTCACCCGATCGGACGTCGTGAACCGCGCGTTCGTGGCCCTGCTGGACCGGGTGGCGAATCGTTCCCGACGGGCTGGTTGACCCCGACCATCCCGGGGCACGGACGAGGTGCGCGACCCGTTACCGAGATTGCGCGTACTGCGCGACACACCTGATTTGAGCGGCCACCCGAAGACGTGGAACCGCCCGGGGAGCCGGAGCGCGACCGCGGGTGACGAAGGAGCAGAACGTGGACCGGATGAGCGCCCTCGACGCGAGCTTCTTCTTCGCGGAGAGCGAGAACACCCCGATGCACGTCGGGTCGGTGGCCGTGTTCGAAGGCCCGACCCCCTCGTACGGCGACGTGGTGCGGCTGCTGCTGACCAAGCTGCCGCTGGTACCCCGCTACCGGCAGCGGGTGCGTTCCGTACCGCTGCAGCTCGGCCGGCCGCTGTGGGCAGACGACCCGCACTTCCAGATCCTCTACCACGTCCGGCACACCGCGGTGCCCAGCCCGGGCAGCGACGAGCAGCTGCGCAACCTCGCCGGCCGGGTGCTGGGGCAGCGGCTGGACATGGCCAAGCCACTGTGGGAGATCTGGCTGGTCGAGGGCCTGGCCGACGACCGGTGGGCGCTCATCTCCAAGGTCCACCACTGCATGGTGGACGGCATCGCGGGCAGCGACCTCATGCAGCTGATGTTCGATCCGACCCCCGACACCGAGCACGGCGAGCCCAAGGACTGGACGCCGCAGCGCAACCCGTCGAACCTGGCACTGGTCGCCGGCGCCCTCAACGACGCCCTCACCCACCCGATGCAGCAGCTGGCCTCGATGCCCAGCCTCAACCACACCCTGCGCGCGGCGAAGGAGCTGGCCTCGTCCGGCAAGTCGATCGCCTCGACCGTTCCGTCGCTGGCCAAGCAGGCGATCACCCCGACCGCCCGCTCGCTCAACGGACCGATCGGCCCGCACCGCCGCTGGGCCTGGACCGACGGGAGATTCGAGGAGTTCAAGAACGTCCGGAAGGCGTTCGGCGGCACGGTCAACGACGTCGTCCTGACCGCGATCACCGGCGGCTTCCGCGACCTGCTGCAGGCCCGGGGTGAGCTGTCGTCGGAGAAGCTCGTCGTCCGCTCGATGGTGCCTGTGTCGGTCCGCCGTCCGGACCAACGGGGCACGTTGAACAACCAGATCTCGGCCGTCTTCGTCGACCTGCCCGTCGGCCTGGCCGACCCCGTCGACCGGCTGGCGTCGATCCGCGGTCAGATGGACGAGTACAAGAAGGGTCTGCAGGCGGTGGACGCACCGTCGATCATCGCGCTGGGCGACTTCGTGGCGCCGACCCTGCTGTCGATGGGCGTGCGCGCGGCGCTGCAGGCCGGCCAGATGTGGTGCCAGGCCGTGACGACCAACGTGCCCGGTCCGCGAATCCCGCTGTACGTGCTGGGCAAGCGGATGGTCACCGCCACGGCGTACGTGCCGATCGCCGGTGGAACCCGCTGCTCGATCGGGATCTTCTCCTACCTCGACACCGTCACCTTCGGCATCAACGCCGACTTCGACGGCTATCCCGACGTCGACGTGCTCTCCGGCGGGATCCGCAGGGGGATCGAGGAGCTGCTGGCCCTGGCGGCCAAGCAGCCCGACTCGAAGCAGCCCGACTCGGGCCCGGAGGCGAAGAAGGCAGTGCCAAGGAAGTCCCCGGCGAAGCGCTCGGGCACGTCGGCCGCCGCCCGATGACCCCGCGGCGAAGGGGCGGGCTCGGCGAGGGCCCGCGCGGCCTGGAGCAGCCGGACGGTTCCGCGGCGGAGCAAGAGCTCACCGTCGCGGTCACCGGACCCACCGGCACCTTCGGGTCCGGGCTGATCCCCCTGCTCCAGGACGACGACCGGATCGCCCGAGTCATCGGCATCGCCCGGCGCCCCTTCGACCCGGCCGAGCGGGGCTGGACCAAGATGGAGTACCGGCAGGGCGACGTCCGGGAGCCCGAGGCGCTGGAGGCCGCCTTCCGCGGCGCCGACGTCGTCGTGCACCTGGCGTTCCTCATCACCGGCAACGCCTCACGGCGGACCGCCCGGGAGATCAACGTCGAGGGCACGCTGAACGCATTCCGGGCGGCCGCGGCCGCCGGTGCGCGGCGGTTCGTCTACGCCTCCTCCGTGGCGGCGTACGGCTTCCACGCGGACAACCCGGAGGTGATCGCCGAGGACTGGCCGGTGCGCCCGGCCGCCAGGCTGTTCTACGCCCAGCAGAAGGCAGAGCTGGAACACCTGCTGGCGCAGGAGGCCGACACGTCCGGGAGCCCGGACCTCTACCTGCTCCGCCCGCCGCTCGTCCTCGGCCCGAACGTGGTCGGCGCCAAGGACGTGCTGCCCGGGCCGCTGGCCCCGCTCGGCCGTCGGCTGTTCGGCCGGCCGCGGCGCCTCCCGGTCCCCGTGCCGCTGCTGGTGCCCGAGCACCCTCTGCAGTTCGTGCACGAGGACGACGTCGGCCGCGCGCTGCAGCTCTGCGTCGTCGCAGCAGGACCGCCCGGCGCGTACAACATTGCCGGCGAGGGCGTCCTGACCGCCGCCGATGTCGCGCGGGAGTTCGGCGCGCTGCCCGTGCGCGTGCCGGCGGGCCCAGCCCAGGCGGCGGCCCGCGCGCTGTCCCGCCTGCCGTTCCTGCCACCGGCGGCCGAGTGGATCGAAGCGGCCAGCCGCCCGGCGATCATGGACACCACGAAGGCACGTGAGGAGCTGGGCTGGGAGCCGCGCTTCAGCGGGCTGGAGGCGCTGCGGGACACGCTGCGCCGCTGACCCGGCGCGAAGGCTGAGACCTGTGCGCTCGGGGCCGCCGGCTCACGGGGCGCCGCCGCCCGTGGACACGCCGATGAACCGGAGCACCTCGTCGGCGACCCGATCGGGCACCTGCAGCTGCGGCACGTGCCCGACACCGGCGAGCTCGACGTACCGCCAGCCGGGGTTGCGCTCCGCGACGTCGCGCGCGGCGGTGACGGGAACCAGGCGGTCCCGGTCCCCCTGGATCATCAGCACCGGCGCGGTGACCGCCGACATCGCCGCGCGGTAGCGCCGCGGGTCGGCCAGCAACCGGAGCAACGAGCGGGCCGCGGTGAGGAACGCCTTGTCCATCCCCTCGACGTCCCTTCGCTCCTCGATGAGGGTGACCGACCGGTGGATGAGCTCCGGCGGCAGGGTGTCGGGATCGACCCCGCACAACTGCAGCAGGTCACGGACCCGGCGGAGCGGCGTCTCACCCGAACGGCGCCGCCGGAGCACCCGCTCACCGATCCCCGGCAAGGCGTAGGCCGCGAAGCTGACCGCGATCAGCGGATCCGGCCTGCCACGCGGTCCGGGGACGGCGGCGTCGAGGAGCACGAGACCGCTGACCGCCCGCGGCGCCCGAGCGGCCGTGAGGATCGAGATCATCCCGCCCATCGAGTTGCCGACCAGCACGGCCGGCACCCCGGCGACCTCGGCGAGGAACCGGTCGAGCACCTCCACGTTGGCCTGCACGGATGCCCGACGTGCGCCGGGCTCGCTGCGGCCGAACCCGGGCAGGTCGATGGCGAGGACCCGGGCGTGCGGCAACAGGAGAGGGGCGAGCAGGTCCCAGTTCAGGTGCGAACCGCCCAGGCCGTGCACCAGCACCACCGTCGGGCCGTCGCCGGCACCACCGAAGTCGACGTAGTGGACCGGCCCGTCCAGATCGACGGTCCTGCTGTCGCCGGGTGCGGTGCGTTCCGGTGCGGTCTCCTCGGTCATGCACGCGTCCTTCCGCCGTTGTCGTCAGCTCCTCGTACGGTGGCACGCCCGGGAAACCGGAGGGGGGCCGGGGCCTGTTTGCCAGGCCGCACCACATCCGGAACGTCATCTGCACATATGAGGCAGGACACATTTTGGCAACATGTGCCCGCGGGGGGTGAAGGCGACGTGTCAGGGAGCCGACATCTTGGTACAGGACCGCACCAACGACGGGCGGCGTGGCAGGCGGAGGACGATGTGGCACGACGACGCGACGACGGGCCCGCACTTCCCCTCTACCTCACCGAGCCCGGACGGGCGGTAGCCGACTACGGTCTCTACCTCGCCGCCCTCCCGCTCGCGCCCAGCCTCCCGCGCGGCGACGACCATCCCGTGCTGGTGCTGCCCGGGTTCCTGGCCGACGACATGTCGACCCGAGCTCTGCGCATCCGGCTCCGGCGGCTCGGCTACCGGGTGCACGGCTGGGGCCTGGGCCGCAACATCGGGCCGACCGCCACGTGCGTCACGGGCATGCGGGACAAGCTGCGCTACCTCAACGACCGCTACGAGCGGCCCGTGACGCTGATCGGCTGGAGCCTCGGCGGCATCTTCGCCCGGGACCTCGCCCGCCGCACGCCCGACGCGGTGCGGCAGGTGATCACCCTGGGCAGCCCGTTCCGCCTCGAGCGGCAGAGCCAGAGCCGGGCCACCAAGGCCTTCGACCGGTACTCGCACCTGCACATCGAGCACCGAAGCCTGCCGCTGGAGTCCGAGTCGGTGCCGCTGCGCGTGCCGGCGACCTCGATCTACTCGCACTTCGACGGGATCGTGCACTGGCAGACCTGCCTGAACAGCCCCGGTGAGCGCTGCGAGAACATCGCCGTCGTGGCGAGCCACCTGGGCCTGGGCCACCACCCGGCCGCCATCTGGGCCGTCGCTGATCGCCTCGCCCAGCCCGAGGGCACCTGGAAGCCGTTCAAGGCCCCGCTGTACCTGCGGCCGGCCTTCCCGAAGCCGGCCTCGCCGACCCCCTGCGACCCGGTCGCCACGACCGCCACCACCGCCGCCTGAGGACGTCGCCTGACCTTCCGGGCGCACTCGGTGTCGACACGTGGTGGTGTCGACGGGCCCGGACACCACTGTGTGTCGACACTCGGCGGACGGATTCCCCGCGTCGAGTGGGTCGGGGCGTTCTCTCATGGGCAGGGTCGGAGTGGGCGCGGCAGGGTTCGAACCTGCGACCGCTCGCTTGTAAGGCGAGAGCTCTACCGCTGAGCTACGCGCCCCGCGCGACCAGGCTAGGCGGCCAGCCTGCCGACGGCGCCCTTCCAGCCGGACTGTTCGCGCACGTCGCCTGGTGAGTTGACCTCGGCGAAGGCGATCCTGCCGTCGGCGTCGACCAGGAACGTGGCGCGCAGGGCCATGCCGGCCTTGTCGTTGAAGGCGCCGTAGGCCTGGGCGGTGGCGCCGTGCGGCCAGAAGTCGCTGAGCAACGGGAAGTCGAGGTTCTCCTGCGCCTTGAAGGCCTTGAGGCTGAAGACGGGGTCGGTGCTGATGGCGAACACCTTCACCCCGGCGTCGGTGTAGACCGCGAGCTCGTCTCGCAGCTGGCACAGCTCCCCGGTGCACAGACCGGAGAAGGCGAAGGGGTAGAAGACCAGCAGCACGGGCGTGCCCCGCAGCTCGGCCAGCGAGACGACCTGCTTGTCCTGGTTGGGGAGGCTGAAGTCGGGAGCGACGTCGCCGACGGAGAGGGTCATGCCGCCGATCGTCCCTCAACGGCGGGAGCGGGCTGCCTTCGGGGTGACCAGCCGGATGCCCGACCAGTCCTTGGCCGCGGAGATGCTGCTGGTCTGGGAGAGGCCCGCCGTCGGGGCCGCCTCGGTGACGTCGCCCGGCTCGACGTGGCCCGGCCGACCCGACTTGGGCACGAGCAGCCACACGACGCCGTCGTCGGCCAGCGAGCCGATCGCGTCCACCAGGGCGTCGACGAGGTCGCCGTCGTCCTCGCGCCACCACATGAGGACGACGTCGGCCACCTC